>CABUTH010000053.1 GCA_902494465.1 uncultured Collinsella sp. | reverse complement strand
ACCGCGTAACTAATTAGAAACGGTTGCCGCGGAAGCCGCCACCGTTGCGGCCGCCACGGTCGCCACCGCGACCGCCGCGGTCGTTACCACGGTTGCCGCCGAAGCCACCACGGTTGCCACCGCGATCGCCATAGCCACCACGGTTGCCACCAAAGCCGCCGCGACCGCCACGGTCGCCGCCACGGTCGCCAAAGCCGCCACGGCCACCGCGATCGCCACCGCGGCCGCCGCGGTCACCGCCACGGCCACCGCGATCGCCAAAGCCGCCGCGGCCGCCACGGTCGCCGCCACGGCCACCGCGCTCGTCACGGCCGCCGCGAGGACCGCGGTCCTCGTCCAGGCCCATGGCGACGAGCGGAGCGATAACCTTATCGAGAGCGGCCATCAGCTCGGTGGCCTCCTCGTAAGAAAGCTCAGGCAGAAGCTTCTCCTTCTTGTTGGCAAGCTCGACCAGGCCCTCAGCGGCATCCTCGGCAGCGAAGACGACGATCTTGCGCATATCGCCCTCGGCGTCGTCGATGCGGCCGACCAGATCGGCAGCCTCGGCCTCGGCCATCAGACCATCGAGCTCACGAAGGCGCATGCCCAGCAGGTCGGACATTTCCTTCTGCTCCATCTTGGGCTTGAGGTCAAGAAGCTTGATGGCGCGCTCGATGTTCGCCATGCGCTCGGCCTTGGCCTCCTCCTCCTTGGAAATAGCAAAGCGACGGCTACGCAGCAGGCGGGCGGCCTTCTGCATCTTGTCCATCAGCTCTTCGTCATCGTAATCAACGGTGGCCTCGACAACCTCGGCCTCCTCCTCGGCGGAAACCTCGTCAGCAGCCTCAACCTCGGCAGCTTCGGTCTCCACGGTCTCGACTGCCTCAACCTCGGCAGCCATGGTCTCGTTCTCGGTCTCGTTCATGATCTCTTCGTTCTCGGACATGAGACTCCTTCTTGGCCCTCTCGGGCATCATCGCCCCATTCGCGGGGCCCGTCGCGCACTCTTTGCGCTTTAAACATTCATGCCTCTCGGCAAAACGTCCCTTAGTTTATGGTGTCGCCATCCAATCTAGCTGCAGAATCTATGTGCACACATTAATGCGACATGTGCGACTCGCGACGAGCGTACACCAGCGACGTCGCGAACCCGACCACGGCAATCACAGCCGCCACACGCACGGCAGTTGCAAATCCAATCGCCTGGGCAACGTCGGTCGCAGCGCCAGCCGCGCCGGCAGTCGCCGCAGAGCTCGAGAGCAGGCCGATAAACAGCGACGGGCCAAACGATGCGGCAATCATGTTCCACGTGTTAAGCAATGCCGTTCCGTGAGGATGTTCAGCGACAGGCAGCGTCTCCAAGCCGGCCGTTTGCGAGGGGCTCAGCACCAAACCGACTCCGGCATACACCACAACGGTCAGCGCCACGACGACGCCGATGTTCATGCTTGCCGCCGTCATCGAGATGGCAGTCTGCCCCACAGCAATCAGGGCAAAGCCGACCGGCAGCAGCGGCCATGCGCCGCGGGCGTCCATCACACGTCCGCCTACAATCGAGGTCACGGCGTTGCAGGCAATCGCCGGCAAAATGAGTAAGCCCGCAATAAGTGCGGTCATGCCGTATGCGCCCTCAAAATAGAGCGGCAACAAAACACTCATCGAGAACGTTGTCATCATCGACACCACCACAAGCAGGCACGCAGGCCAAAAACGAACGCTCGCCATGGGGCGCACGTTGAGCACCGGATGCTCGAGCTTGAGCTGGCGGGCCGCAAACAGGCCGAGCAGCACAATGGCGACGAAGAGCGTCACGATACCGGCAATCAGATTGGTCGAGAACTCGCCTACGGAATACACAAATGCCGTAATGCCGGCGGCGAGCAAAACAACCGACAGAATATCAAGCGTGGTGTTCGAGCGCTCTCCGACATTCTGAACAAGCTTAACGCCCGCCGCAGCGACCGCAATGCCACCCACCAGCGGCACTACGAACACCGCCCTCCAGCCAAATAACGTGCACATAAGACCGCTAATCACGGGTCCAAACGCCGGTCCTAGCGTAATGCAGGCACCGCCCAGGCTCAGATACAGACCAAGCTTCTCGCGCGGGGCGCAAGACAGCACCACGTTCATCATGAGCGGGAACAAGATGCCCGATCCCGCAGCCTGCAAAATACGGCTTGGCAGCAAAACGCTAAATGACGGAGCGAACAGGCTCAGGACTTCGCCGGCGACCATGCATCCGCATGCGAAAAACAGCAGCTTGCGCGTCGAGAAACGGCCGGACAGGAAGGCCATGATGGCCGTAAAAATCGACGTCACGATCATGTAGCCCGAGACGAGCCACTGTGCCGTGGTGGCACTCACCGAAAAGGCTGCCATAATGTCGTGCAACGCCACGTTAATGATGTTCTCGTTAAACGCGGCAACAAAGGCTGCAATATACATTACGACAAGAATCGCCGCAGTGGCCGATGGCGTTACTTGAACTTGTTGCTGAGATTTGCTCCCCATGCATTTCCTTCCTCTTGGAACGACAGTCGCATCGCCCCAGAGGAACAGTCCAGGGCGAAAATGAGCCCTAGACTTACGCCAGACGCCGTACACGACGAATCTGGCAACATGGTCCAATATCGAAAGATTGTAACGCGGACGCATGGCTTTCCTTCCGCGCTATTATTAAAAGTCCACGAAAGCACAAGACATGAGGAGCCCGCCATGATTAAGCCCATCATGAAATCCGAGTTCTTTTTGCGTCTGCCTTCCGAAGACGCGGGGCCCGACGATGCCGCGACCGGGCAGGATCTCCTGGATACACTCCACGAGCATGAGCGCGAGTGCGTGGGCCTCGCCGCCAACATGATCGGCGTGCGCAAACGCATCATCTGCGTAAAGGACGGCAACAGGACACTCCTGATGTACAACCCTCAAATTCTTGAGCAGGTCAATGCCTATCAGACGAGCGAAGGATGCCTCTCGCTGATCGGCGAGCGTCCCTGTACCCGCTATCGCCGCATTAAGGTTGAGTATTTGGACGAGAACTTCGTCCACCGCATCAAAAACTTCTCGGGCTACACCGCCGAGATCATCCAGCACGAAATCGACCACTGCAACGGCGTCGTGGTTTAGGCCACCTGCCAAAATGAGGGTACCGGAGGCCTCCCTATGGATATCAGCCGCTTTGGCGAATTCGCCATCTTAGCGCAGTCACGCACGTTTCTTGATGCGGCGGAACTGCTTTTCATGTCGCAATCAACCCTCTCCAAGCACATCATGGCAATGGAGCACGAACTCGGCTGCAAGCTCATCGATCGAAGCCAGCGCCACGTAACACTCACCGCGCAAGGTGAAGCGCTCCTCCCCTATGCGCAAAAAATTGCGACGCTTCAGCACCGCTATCTTGCCGCCATTCAAATAGGCGCAGGTGATCCGCTCGAGCACCTCATCGTCGGTTCTATCCCCATTATGGCCCCTTATGGGATCACGGACGCCGTCATCGATTTTCAGCAGGCGAACCCCTCATATTCTGTCGAGCTCATCGAGGGCGAGGGCGACACACTCAAGCGCATGCTCCTGCACGAGGACATTGACCTGGCCTTCATCCGTGACGGCGGCGCCATCGAGCCGGAGTTCAAAAAGATTCCCTTTACGACCGACCGGCTCGTGGCCGTCCTTCCGCTCGACCATCCGCTCGCCGAACGTGACGCCGTTGAGATAGACGACCTTATCGACGAGAATTTCCTCATGCTTCCCCAAGGCTCGTTCGTAAGCGAGCTCGTCCTTTCCCTTTGTCGCGAAGCTGAATTTGGCCCACGTGTTACGTTCACCGGCAAACGAGCCGAGAACATCATCTCCCTTGTCGCGCGCGGCGCCGGCGTCTCATTCCTCATGCGCAAGCCGGCGGAATCGCTTGCCAGCGGAAAGGTAGCCCTGGTGCCGCTTGAGCCCGCGACGACCTCCGAGGTCAGGCTCTACCTCAAGCGGAACGCCGCGCACTCGCAGGCGGTCGTCTCGTTCATCGGCTTCCTCCCCTACCGTCAGCTCCTGCAGGGCGACCGTACATCTTCCACCGCGGCACGACCGTCATAATCCCCGCTGCTCCACAACCGCAGCCCTGTGTCCGCAAACACGCTGACAACGGCACATAATACAAATATGCCTCGGGCGGCACGTCGCCGTCCGAGGCATATTTAGTTAAAGTGCGCAGAAAGACTAGTCCACCGAGATGTTGAGTGCCTTACCGCCCTCGTCCTTCTTGGTACCGATCACCATAGCGGCGACAAGAGCCAGAACGAAAGCGACCACACCGGAGATGACAAGGCCGATAAAGCCCGTGTCGATGCCGGCAGGGTTAATAAAGCTCGGGAAACCGAGCGGGCCGGAGGCGCCGAAGGCATAGAGCTTGGCACCCATGAGGCCGGCAATGGCGCCGCCTACACCAGCGGAAATAAAGGTTGCCCACATAAGGCGCTTACGCGGCAGCAAGATGGCGTAAAGCGCAGGCTCGTTGACACCGAAAATCGAAGAGACAAGGGCGGGAATGTTGACGGCAGCATTTTCCTCGGAGTCCTTGGTTCGGATGATCATGCCAAGCACAGCGCCGGCGATGGCACAACCGCCTGCATACACGAGCGGGTTAATGAGGTCATAGCCGTAGGTTGCGACATCGAGGAACCACAGCGGGATGATACCCCAGTGCAGGCCGAACATGACGAGCAGGCTCCAGAACGTGCCGATGACGAAGCCGGCGATGGCGGGTTGGAAGTTGATGAGCATCAGAATGATCTGGGCAACGATGTTGGAGAGGACCGTCATGACCGGACCGACCACAAGCAGGCCAAGGATGCCGCAAATGAGGAGCGTCAGGATGTTGGAGAAGAACGAGCTCACAAGCGCGGGCAGCGCGTTAGAAAGGGCCTTGTGTACCTTGGAGGCAATCCAGACGATAAAGATCGCAGGCAGAATCGTCGATGAGTAATTCTGCATGATCAGCGGGATGCCAAAATATCACCGTAGACATTGGACTCGAAGACCGTGCCGGCGCCGAGCGTGTAGAGCGGATCTCCGCCCATAAGGCCAACGAGCGTCGGGTAGACGAGGATACCACCGAGCGCCATTCCCATAACGGGCTTAAGTCCGAACTTCTTGGCCGACGTCCAGCCAATGATTAGCGGAAAGTAATAGAAGACCGAATCTCCGATTGCCGAGAGCGTCACATAGGTATTGCTGTCCTTGGCAAGCCAACCGGCAACCGTGCAGAGCGCGAGCATCGACTTGATAAAGCCACCGGCCATAAGCACGCCAAGAACCGGCTGCAGAATCTCGGAAATGATGGCGAGCAGGCGCGAGAACGGATCGCCCTTCTTGACATTGTCGCCCTCATCGATATCGAGCGCGGGCTTGGTGTCGAACCCGCCAATCTGAACAAGGTCGTTGTAGACAGCCTCGACAGTGGCACCAATCACGACCTGATACTGTCCGCCAGCCTGGATGACGTCAACGACGCCCTTCGTCGCCTTAAGTTCATTGGTCTGGGCAAGTGATTCATCCTTGAGGTGGAAGCGGAGACGCGTAATGCAGTGGCTCACGTCTAACACATTGTCTCGACCACCGACCTTTGTGATGATTTCATCGCAAAGCTTCTGGTATTTCATGGAATTCTCCTTTTTCTGAGCGGGGTATAGCATCGATTTCATGCCTCCGTAGTCGACGTGGGAGGGCAAGAAACCCGCTTCCCCCTTTGAAATCCGCGGACGCACGTACGCCCGGGACGGGAAACTGCAGAGAAGATGGAAGATGCCGATCACATGGCAGCGAGCCTCATTGGCCCATGTCACGCAATCAGGTCTACAGACGCGAATCTGCTGCGCCGAGAAGTCTCGTCGTCTGGCAGAACTTGTCACACAGGCGTTCCGGTTCGCCCTGGGGAATCTGAGTACGCTCGGTCTCAAAGGAGAGGCCGTACTCGCGTGCCGGAAGGAAATACTCGAAATAGCCGTTGGTGTAGCCGCAAACTATTCCCTCGACCGGGCATTCGCGCTTCATGCGAATACCCAAGTCGCTGCCGAGCTCACTCGGGAACACAAAGAAATGCAGGCCGCCCAAACTGACGACGGCACACTTAAGCGTGAGCGAAAAATCGTCATGGGCAACGGTGTGATAGAACGTCTGAGGCTCGATGCGATCGAGAACGACCTCGCGATCGAGCTTGATCTGGGAAATCGCCTCGGCAAGACCGGTCGAAACACGCTCGACCTCGGGAATGCCGCGTCCCTGACGAAAATTGCGGTCGCTACAGTCGCCAGCAGCACCGACGACCATGGCCGGATAGTAACCAAGACTCTGAGCGAGCTTTTTGCCGGTAAGACCGGCGAGTTCGCTCGTGAGCTCCGTGCAGTCGGGTCCGACGCAAGCGGAATGCACCGCCCAGTTCACAAAGCCCGCAAATGGCTTGCCTTCGGTATCGAAGAACGATACGACAATGACCTCATTGTCGGCGAGTTCACCTGGGATGATGCGGTTGTCGTAGAAACCGGTGATGACCTGCTTGCCCAAGCGACAAATCGCGGGCTGTGCGTTGGCGCGGCACTCCTCAAAGCATTGGCAAATGGTATCGAGGAACCAGCGGTAGTAGTTCTCGTCGAATTTTCCCGTCCACCAGCTGCGGTGGTATGCGACGATTGAAGTATGGTCGTGCGTCGCCGAGAGCAAAACGCAGTCACGGTCGATTCCGTAGCGCTCAGCGAGCATTGTCTTGACTTCCTCGGCCATGCTTTCCTCGAACTCGAGGACATCGGCATTAAAGAGAAACACTTCACGTTCGCCTTGCTGGAAGAGGATGGCGTTGGCGAAGACGTCGTCATGGACGCCTGTCGCAGGTTCAAGACGGTTGGGAAGATTGCGGTAGCCAATCAGGTAGATGTCGCCCTGTGGGGTGATTTTGCGGCGCGCGTGTCCAATGTTCATGCACGTTCTCCTTCTGTGTCACGCCGCATTCAAGGCGGCAATGATGATTTCGACGAGGCGCTCATGGGATCCGGCGGCAAAACCGGAGTTCATAGCCTCATAGGTGATTTTTTCGTACGCGTCGGGAGCCGGTAGGTACTTCTGTCCGCCGTTGACGAGCGTGGCAAAGAACACAGAGCCGGACCGAGCGGCGCGCACAGTGGCGCCGAATGCACTCGAGACCTCGGGTTGTACGCCGACAAGCTCGACGTTTCCCAGCCGGAGCAGATAGACCCTCGTGCGCTGCTCGCCAGCGGCATGAAACTCATACGTTCGGTGCGGAGCCAAAGAGTGAAAATCGGCGCGTGTCTGAGCGGGCAGGAGAACGTCGACCGTGCGGGCATCGATGCCGGTAGCGTCATCCTCACGCGCCATGCGAGCGGCCTCGATCAAAGCATCGCCCAAGGCCTGCCCCTGCTGGTGCAGCATGCGGTATCCGTCCTCATGGGCATCGACCGTCTGCTTAACGCCGACCGCATCGAACATGACGTTCATGGCGCGCTCCGCCGGACCTTGGTCGCCCGCGGCGCCTGGCAGCAACAGGGCAACGCCGCCCAGCTCGCGCTCGAGTGACATGGCGGCAAAACCAAAGAGGTCTCCGCTCGCCATGCGCCTCCCCTCGGAGTCGCGCGACCCGTCGAGCACGGAGGACTGAACATCCGCCATCGCGAGCACGGCAACATACTCGCCCCCGGCATCCCTTATGGCGAGTACGGGCATCGTGTGGTCGGCAAACCCCCTGGGATTCGAGCCCAACCACCAGCCGGCAGGCGTCTCAATGTCGCGATTAACGTTCACGGGGCATTCGCCCTCCACAGTGGCGAGCGTGGCAGAGCGAATGCCCGCAACAGCGCGCTCGACAGCCGTGCGGGCGGCAGCGACGAGCGCTGCGCGATAGCGCTCGTTGCGATTGCGGGTAGCATCGTCGGCAAGATGCCCGGGAGTGCGGACGTGAGGCATGGAAAACGTGTGGGTAGGAACCACCCAAGAATAAGCACCGCTGCAATTGGCGGCATCCTCAACAACCTCACGCAGATCGGCGAGTAGAGCCGGAGCGATCGAGGTGACCTCAAGCGAAAGGACGCAGGCGCGTCGCCCCGTCCCCTCGATGATAAGGGCACGGGCGAAGACCTCATGACGGAGTTCGTCGAAACCGTCGAACGGCAACACGTCCCCAAGATCGATGGCCACACGAGCGGCCCCAGCCCTCATCTCTCCTTCGTCCATGGCAGATACTCCCCTCTGACTGCCGCTCACTCGACACCGTACAGTTGCTGCGCCGTACCGCCAAGCACAAGGTCGCTGTCTGTATCGCTCAGATTTGCAGCGCGAACGCAGGCGACACCCTCGGTGAGCCACTCGCGTTTAACGGGATAGCTCGTGCCAAAAACAATATGGTCTGCACCCAGCACGTCAACCGCGCAGGCGAGGAGCGTCTTGCCCCAAGGCTGGGCATGGGACATGTCGAAATAGATGTTGTTCTCGAGGCGCCTGGAAACGGTCTCGGTATCGACCTGAAAACGGCCAGAAGCATCAGGGCGCTTGGGACCATGAGGCAGCAGCATCTCCTTGAACGCAAAGTATGCGCCGCCGAGCATGGAGTGGACCATCTTGATATTGGGGTAGCGCTCAAAGAAATCACCAAAGATCTCTCGGCCGATCGCCGTAGTTTGGTCGACGCAGCGGCCATAAGAGCGGCGAAGGTTGTCGTACGCGAGAAGCGACTCGTTCTCGACCGGCACGGGGACATGGTGCACGTAAACGGTGACATGGCGTTCGTTCAGGTGCTCGAAAAAGCTCGAGAAGACCTGGTCGTCGAGATAGCGCTTGCCGTAGTGAGCGCAGAGCTGCACACCCGCAAAACCATCGTCGAGCCTGCGGTCGAGCTCCTCCAAATTCGCTTTGGTGCCAAAGGGCGGCACGGCGACAAGCGGAATCAGACGGCCATTTGACGCCTTCGCGTCAGCAGCCATACCGTCGTTGAAACGCCGGCACATCTCGAGCGACATCCACTCGTGGCAGCCGGGGAGCTTGAGGATCGCCTTGTCGACCCCCGCCTCATCCATATCGGCCAAGCGCTTCTCGAAGGTGTAGTCGCCCTCAATGTAGTTAAGACCCGGAGAACCGGCGGGCATCTCGATCACGATCTGTCGTTTGCCGGCGGAATTCATGGTCAGATAGCCTTCGGTGTCATAGGCGCGGGGTACCTCGGCCAAAAACTGTTCGCAGAGCGTCTCGTCATGAAAGATGCGCTCGTCGAACCAGTAGGAATTTGCATCGATAATCATTGGTTGGAACCGCCTTTCATCTTGTTGAAAACATTCTAGAAAAGCAGGTACCCGGACATCAATTCCAGCTTAAGCCCACTGTATTCCATTTTGGAATAGAACTAGCCGCTCACGCGCGAACCTCGCCCGCTCAACGAGACAAGCGCTAGCAGCACGGGCTTAGACAGAAAACGGTCGGCCCGCATCCGTTGCGGGCCGACCGTTTCATTACAGGCTACCTTTACCGTTACGCCTGGCGGTAATGGTCAAAGAAGTCGGCGAGGTCTTCGAGGGACTCTTTGAGTACTTCCATGCGCGGCAGGTACACGATACGGAAGTGGTCGGGCTCGGCCCAGTTAAAGCCGCCGCCGCGCGTGATCAGAATCTTCTTCTCGTGCAGCAGGTCGAGGGCGAACTGCTCGTCATCGGTGATGTTGAACTTCTTCACATCCATCTTGGGGAAGATGTAGAACGCCGCGCGCGGCTTGACCACCGAGATGCCGTCGATCTTGTTGAGCGCCTCATACACAAAGTTGCGCTGCTCGTAGACACGACCGCCGGGACGGATGTAGTCGTTGACCGACTGATGGCCGCCGAGCGCCGTCTGGACGATCGACTGAGCCGGCACGTTGGAGCACAGGCGCATGTTGGAGAGCATGTTGATGCCCATGATGAAGTCGCTCATGCAGCGCTGGTTGCCCGAAAGCACCATCCAGCCAATACGATAGCCCGCGATCATGTGCGACTTGGAAAGGCCGCTAAAGGTGACACAGGGCAGATCGGGGGCGAGCGAGGCAATCGAGACGTGCTCGTAGCCGTCCATGCACAGGCGGTCGTAGATCTCATCGGCAAAGATCATCAGCTGATGCCTGCGTGCAATCTCGACGATGCCCTCGAGCACCTCGCGCGGATAGACAGAACCCGTGGGGTTGTTGGGGTTGATAATGACGAGGGCTTTGGTCGCGCTCGTGATCTTGGACTCCATATCCTCCAGGTCGGGATACCAATCCGCCTGCTCATCGCACAGATAATGTACGGGATGACCGCCAGCAAGGGTTGCGCACGCCGTCCAGAGCGGATAGTCGGGGCTGGGGATCAGAATCTCGTCGCCATTGTCGAGCAGCGCATTCATCGAAAGCTGAATGAGCTCGGACACGCCGTTGCCCGTGTAGATATGCTCCATCTGAACGTTGGGCAGGCCCTTGATCTGCGATT
>CABUTH010000052.1 GCA_902494465.1 uncultured Collinsella sp. | reverse complement strand
GACTGAAACCACTCATTGGGGACGGACTTAAATGAGTGCCTCGCCACCTGGCAGCTAGGGACGTTCCTTTCCTGCCGGCAACTAGGGACAGTCCTTGCCAGCCCGGCCGGCGAACCGGCGAATCGGCAAAGACTGTCCCCGATGACTAGTCATTTAAGACTGTCCCCAATGACCACTCTTGCCGGGCGCCTCTGGCGTGGACCGCTAGCCCTTTCGCGCGACCAGATGCGCGCGGAATCCCTTCTGTGCCTCGAGCTTGAGCGGGGTAAGCCCGGATTCCTCGACGAGCGCGCGTAACTCGGACAGCTTGAGGATGCGCACGTCGCCATGGCCCAAGAGGCGTGCCAGCGGTAGCTCGATGTTGTTCATGAGCCAGACCGCGACATCGTTCGAGGTGTAGTCGCGAAGGACCAGTCGCCCGCCGGGCCGAAGGACGCGCGCCACCTCGGCGAAAAACCTCTCCGGATGCGGGTAGTGGTGGAAGCTGTTGGAGCAGAGCACGGCGTCGAAGCTCCGGGGCTCGAAGGGCAGTGCCTCCGCGTCTCCGACGACAAAGCTGACGTTATCGAGCTGCTTTGCCCGGGCGACGTCGATCATCCCGGGTGTGAGGTCGAGTCCAGTCAAGTGCTTGCTGGGGTACCGGGCGTGGAGCAGTTCTAGGACGGCTCCGGTTCCACAGCCCACGTCGAGCGCGTCCTCGAACGGTTCGAGCTCAAGCTCCTCGAGCATTTGCGGATAGTCGTCCTTGCACATTTCGTAAATGCCGGCATGGCCGGATTCGTAGACCTTTGCCGCCTCGGTGAACTCCTTGATGGAGAGCTGCTTGAGTTCCTCTGCCGATCTTGCCATGGGTCTCCTTCTGTTCGGGGAAGTCTGACGTTGCGCGCGTTTGCCCACGTCGGGCCTGGCGGGCAAATAACGCGGGGTCACCCTTCCTTCGGTTCGTGCCCCCGCGTGCGGGCGGTTCTCTATTCCTGGACCTTCAGCGCCTCGGAGAGGCTCACGCGCTTGATGGAGCGCGTGTGCAGCAGCGCCACGACCAGGTAGGTTGCAAAGCCGATTCCTGCGCACGCCGCCATGGACCAAGCGGGCACATAGATCTCGATATTGCCGTTGTAGGCGAGCAGCATCGAGCGGAAGATGGCCGTGAGCGAGCCAATGATGACCGGCAGGCTCAGCACGAGCGACGCCGCCACGCACAGCG
This sequence comes from uncultured Collinsella sp., assembly GCA_902494465.1. GTDB lineage: Bacteria > Actinomycetota > Coriobacteriia > Coriobacteriales > Coriobacteriaceae > Collinsella. The sequence goes on along the minus strand of CABUTH010000052.1, from coordinate 9,390 downwards.
TGATCGAGCGGATGTACAGATGCGAGATCTCGCTATCGCGGTAGCCAAAGACTTTCATGTAGCTAATCGACCGGGCGCTATGGTCGATCACCGCCTTGGTCAGCAGGTACATAAACAGCAGGAAGATAAACACCGCGAGCCCGATCATCATTCCGATCATTTTGCTCATCATGCCGATGAACTGGTCGCCCACGGCGCGCATGTCGTCGGGCGTGGTGTCGCCGGCAAAGTAACGGGCATCGAGGTCGAGCTTCTCGTCGCTCACATAGCCGTTAAAGTAGGCGGCGTCGTTGTCGAACAGCTCGTTAAAGTCGTCGATACTCATATAGATATTCATGTCCGACTTGGAGCCCCAGGTGGCGTCCTTGCCCGTGTACTCCAGCGAATAGTCCTTGCCCTCGTACTTGTCGCTGAGCGTGACCTTCTGGCCCTCGCTCCAGCCAAACTTGTCGAGCAGGCCGCTGCCAAAGACGACGCGCCCATCGCCAACGTTGAGGTCTTTCCAATAGCGCGAATCGGGCGAGATGCCGTAGACGGAAATCGTCTCCTGCCCATTTCCATCGCCGCGGTCGTATTGCAGCTGGTAGACGGCGTATTTCTCGGCCTGCGCGATTGTGCCTGCACCGTTGTCGATCGTGTTGACCGGGTGAATGTCGTCGTTGTCGGTGTCGATCTTAGAGGCTTTGTCGATCAGGTCGATAGCCTCGTCGCGGTCGCAGCCGAGGGCATCGGCAAGGTCATCGAGGCGCGCATAAAGCGCATCCTTCTTGTCCTGGACCTTGGCGAGCGCGTCCTGCGCCGCGGCCAGGCTCTCGGCAGACGGAGCGCTGGTCGCGGCATCGGCTGCCGCCTGCGCTGCATCGGCCGCGTCGTCAAGCTCGTCATCGGCATCCTGAGCGGCAGAAAGCAGTGCGCCGTCAACCGACTGCAAACGCTCGAGTGCCGACCACTGCTCGCGCTCCTCGGCGGTGCCCTCGAGTTCCAGCGGGGCCTTGAGCGTGTACTGGTGCTCGGCGACCAGGCTTGTCTCGAGGTTGTCCGCGTAGTGCGTCATCGTGGGCAGAATCGCCAGGCCAAAGAGCAGTAGCAGCGAGGCAAACGCAATGCCCACGAAAAGCGTGGCGAAGTTGCCCAGATTACGCAGGAAGATGCGCAGGCGGAAGCGCGAGACAAAGCCCATGCGCTCCGGCAGCTGCAGGCCGCGCTTGGTGCCCGACTTGCCGCTCGCCTCGTGACGAAGAAACTGCAGCGGCGTCTTGCCCATCTTGCGAAGCAGGCCCACCAGCGTGATGAGGATGAGCGCAGCGGCGGGAACCACGGCGCACTTCACAAAGATCTCCCAGCTCCAGTACACCTGGAAGGGCGGCAGGCTGTACGAGCCGTAATACAGGCTACGCATAGGCTCGGTAAAGAACACAATGCCGAGCGCAGTGCCCAAAAGCGCCGCGACCACGCCCACGATGGCGGGAAGCGCAAGGTAGTGCAGTACGATCTCGCGTCGACGATAGCCGCTAGCGAGCAGCGTGCCGATGATGGCGCTCTCCTCCTCGATGGTAGCGTCGGTAAGGACCACAAAGACGAACGCCATGATCACGATGATGATGTCGAGCAGCGTCATCCACATCATGGAGTCGCCGTCCACGTCGTCGCGCGCATAGCCAATGCCCTGATTGGAATCGGCATCGATCAGATCGTCCACGCGCGCATCGGCATCGGCCAGCGCCTCGACCATATCCTGCTCCGCATCGATGCGATCAGCGGTGGGGAGGTCGCGATCGGCAAAGATAAAGGAATAGGTGTAGGCAGGCGCGCCACCGGCGTCCTCAAGCGCGGCAAAGCCGACGTCGGTGACCTCGGCCACGCCATAGGTGATGGTGTTCACCGTAAAGTCCGAATTGTTAAGGAACAGCGCCTGGCTATCGGGCTGGGTCATGATGCCGCAGATGGTGTAGGTTCGGCCCTCGAGCTCGACTTTATCGCCCACGGACAGGTTGTTATTGGTGGCAAAGACGCGGTCGATTGCCACCTCATCGTCCGTCTTAGGCTGCTTGCCTTCGCAGTAGGACGCGATATCGACCTTGGTGCGGTGCGCATAGGTGCGCAGCGTGCGCTTGGTGCCGTCGTCGCCGGCGGCCTTTTTGATGATGGCATCGACGGAGAAATTCTTGTAGAGCGTGACGCCGCCGACGTCGCCGGCTGCATCCTCGGCTGCCTTGAGCTGGTCTTTGGTGGCCTCGAAGGAGGTGGTCACGCGGCCGTCCTCAATCGTGTACGCATCGCGCATGTCGTCGATAAGGCAACCGATGGAATGCGCCGCGAGCAAAAAGCCCGAGGTAAGGGCGATGCTTCCGCACATAAGCAAAAAGATGCCCAGGTACTTGCCGATATTGCGGCGCAGCTCGCGCGGGAGACGTTTTGCGAGAGGTGTCATGGCGCCGCCTACCAATCGAGTTCGGCGGCCGCGACGGGCGACTCGTTGAGCTCATCCTCGACGATGTGCCCGTCGCGCAGGCGCAGCACCCGATTGGCCATGCGCGCGATGGCGGCATTGTGGGTGACAATGATGATGGTGCAGCCGTAGGTACGGTTGACATCCTCCATGAGCTGCAAGATTTCCTTGGACGTCTTATAGTCAAGCGCGCCCGTGGGCTCGTCGCATAGCAGCAGGCCCGGGTTTTTGACGAGCGCACGGCCGATGGCGCAGCGCTGCTGCTGGCCGCCCGAAACCTGACGCGGAAATTTGTTGCGGTGCTCGTAGAGGCCCAGCGAACGCAGCAGGTCGTCGACATTGAGCGGGTTTTTGGACAGGTGCGCCGTGACCTCAATATTCTCTTTGATGGTGAGATCGGGCACCAGGTTGTAGAACTGGAAGACAAAGCCCAGCTCACGGCGGCGATACTCGCCCAGGTCGGTAGGCTTGAGCACCGTGAGGTCGCAGCCGTCCACCATGATGGAGCCGGCGTCGGCATCTTCCAGGCCACCGATCAGGTTAAGGAAGGTCGACTTGCCCGAGCCCGAAGGCCCCAGCATGACGCAGATCTCGCCGCGATTGATGGACGTGTCGATGCCGTCGAGCACCGTCAGGCGCGCGTCACCGTCGCCGTAGTGCTTCTTGAGCCCCTTGACCTGGACGTAGGTTTGCTTCGTCGCCATGCTATCCCCCATTGTTAGCCTCGTACTACTTTATAAACGTAATAGTAAACCTTGGCGAACTATTTTGGAGCGAGAGTGGGGTTTTGTTTCAGACTAGTCATTGGGGACGTTCTTAAATGACTAGTCGCTGGGGACACTCTTTCGCCGCCCGGCAGCTGGGGACAGTCCTTGGCAACCCGGCCGGCAAGCCGGCGGTTCAGCAAAGACTGTCCCCAATGACTAATCGTTTAAGTCTGTCCCCAATGGCCACTCTTGGTCGTTTAAGTCTGTCCCCAATGAGTACCCGAGACTAGGTGGCTAGGCGTGGGATTTGGTGCGCGAGAGTGCGAGGCCTGCGGCGGCGATGGCCACGGCAAAGAGTGCCGTGACGCCCAGGTCGCAGGCGATGTCGCCCAGCACGGTGGACGTCAGGTCCGCGGCGAGCGCCTTGCCGATCGCGTCGTTCACCCAATACGTCGGCACAAAGTGCGCCACCGTCTGCACGGCCGGGCCCATCAGCGACAGCGGCATCCAGGCGCCGCCCAAAAACGTCATGAGCATGCCGAGCAGGTTGCCCACACCGTTGAGCAGCTCCTCGCGCGCGCCCAGGCTCGAAAGCGCAAAGCCAACGGCCAGCGGCGTGCACGCCAGGGCAAACGTCGCCGCCAGTGCCAGACACACGCGACCCACGCCGACCTCGGCAACCGCGCCGGCAAAGCCCACGACGCCCATCATGCTCGACACAAACCAGATGCAGACGGTGAGCACCGCGGCAGCCGCAAACACGGCAAGCGAACGCTGGCGCCCGGAGATTGGGCCGGCCTCCATGCGGCGCACGCGCTCGGGCTCGTTCATGCCCGAGAACACCAGCCCCACCGACACGATGACAGACGAGATGATCGCGTACGCACCAAAGTTGAAATACGACTCGAGCGTGGCGGCGGCTGTCGAGTCAACCTTGACCTGCTCGATCTCGACCTTGGCGCGCTTCGCGGCCGCATGCTCGGCAGCCTTGGCGACGCTACCGTTAGAGGCGGCGGGCTCAAGTGCGGCCGCAGCGCCCGCGAGCGAGATCCAGCGCAAGGCCTCGGCAGACGAAAGCGCCGCCGCCATGGTGCCGGAACCATAGGTCACGTCGAGCTTGGGCAGGGCCTCCCCCGCACGGGCGGCTGCAACAAGATCGTCCTCAAACCCCTCCGGGATAAAGAACACACAGTCGGCGCTGCCCTTGGCGCTGTTGCTCTTGGATAGCGCGTCCGCAAGGTCGTAGGTGTCGTCGCCGACGCCCGTGACCAGCTCAAAACGAGAACCCAGATGCTTGGTAAGCGCCCGCGAAAGGTCGCTATTGTCGCGGTCGACCACGATCACGTTGGTGTCGTAGGGCTTGTACTCGGTAAGCTGCGACGAGTTCCAGCTCACCGAGGCCGCGATGAACACGCCCATGAGCGAGATGAACACCGTGTAGATGAGCAGGTAGAACGGGTGCGCCCGCGCTATGCGAAGCGCGGTCTTAAAGGTGCTCATAGCGGCTCCTTCCAAAGATCAGCGTAGCGGCGGCGACAAACACCAGCGCCATAAGGACCAGCGCGCCGGCGCGAACGGCAAAGGGGCCCAGGTCCTCAAAGAAATACAGGCGGTTGAACATGTCGCAGATGAGCTTGACGGGGTTGAGCCAGCACTCGGCCGGGCAGGCGCGGGCAACGTCGTCGGCAAGTGCCATCGCCGGCTCGCCGTAGAGGCCGGCGAACAGGGCGCACGTGGTGGCAAAGCCCGTGAGGATGCCCGACTTGGACGCCTTGCCGCCCTTAACGGGAAGCGTGCCCACAAAGAGCCCCAAGCCCGTGGCGGCAAGCGCGGATGCAGCACCGCCCAGCAGGCACAGCCCCTCGCGCCCGCCAAAGTCAACGCCAACGACTAGGCGCACGTAGCTAATCGCGACCGCCATCGAGGCAAAGGAAACCAGCCACGAGCCGACAAAGATGCCGGCTAGCGACGCCGTCTTGGAAAGACCGCCCACACAGCGACGCGCACCAAGGCCCGACAGATTGGGCTGCAGATCGACGACGCTCAAGGCGGCAAACTCGGCAGACATCATCGCGACCAGGCCAAAGAGCGCGTAGTAGTAGACGACCGTACCATCGGGCGTGGTGCGTGTCAGACTTACGCGGCGGGTGCCACCCTCGAGCGACAGGGCGCGCGCAACCGCCTCCGGGTCGGCGAGCGCCGCCGGGTTGTCTTGGGCAATCTGGCGCATGAGCTCGGCATTTTGTGTATACGAGCTTGCCACCGTCTCCAAAATGCTGCGGTCGGTGAGCACCGTCGACGCACGCGAGCTGTCATAGCTCGAAAGCAATGTGAGTTTGGGCGTGCCCGCGGTATCCACCGTGTAAATGCCCGCGACTTCGCCGGCCTTGAGCGCTTTGCGCGCGGCAGCCAAGTCTTCGTACTCGCTCACATCGAGCAGCTGGTCGTCGCCTTCCTTGGCAAGCGAAGCCGCCACGTCCTTAAAGGTCGAGGCGTCCCAGGCCTCGTCCGCCACGACGGCAACCGGCACCGGGTCGATCTTGCCGTCGGAGCTCAGATTCGCAAACATAAACATGAACATCGTGGAGAGCGCGACGGGAAAGATCGCGCCCCAAACCCACGTGCTCGGCCGGCGCAGCAGCGTCTTGACCGTAATGACAATGGTGTTGAACATGGCCGCCCCCTAGTCGCGCAGCTCGCGGCCGGTGATCTCGAGGAACACGTCGTTGAGGGTCGGCGGCTCGCTCCACACGCGGCCGAGCGCCACGTCGGCGGCGCGCAATGTGTCGAGGATGTCGACCAGGTTGTGCGGACTCGCCTCGCAGGTGCAGACGAGTTCGCCGCCGGACAGCTCGACGCTGAGCACGTGCTCGAGGGCGCGCAGCCGCTCGACCGTGGCGGGCTCGACGGCGCCGACCTCGACGGTCACGCGCTCGCCCATCTGGATCATGCGCTTGAGCTCGTCGTTGGTGCCCTGCGCCAGCACGCGGCCGCCGTCCATGATCATGATGCGGCTGCAAATCTGCTCGACTTCCTCCATGTAATGGCTGGTATACACCACCGTGGCGCCCTCGTCGCGCAGGCGGCAGATGCCCTCCAGGATGGCGTTGCGGCTCTGCGGGTCGACCGCCACCGTGGGCTCGTCAAAGAAGATGAGCTCGGGCTTGTGCGCGATGCCGCAGGCAATGTTGAGGCGACGCGCCAGACCGCCCGAGAGCTTGCCGGGGCGGAACTTGGTAAAGTCGCCCAGCCCGACAAAGTCGATCGCCTCGTCCACGAGCGCGCGACGGCGCTTGCGGTCGTTGATGTACAGGCTACAGAAATAGTCGATGTTCTCGCGCACCGTGAGCTCGTCGAATACCGCCACCTGCTGCGGCACCACGCCGATGCGGCGCTTGAGGTCGTAGCGGGCGGGTGTCATGGGCTCGCCGAACAGCTCGATGGTGCCCTTGTCGTAAGCGAGCAGCTGCAGAATACAGTTGATGGACGTGGTCTTGCCCGAGCCGTTGGGTCCGAGCAGGCCAAAGATCTCGCCGGGGGCGATGCTCAGGTTAAAGTGGTCGAGCGCAATAAGATCGTCGTAGCGCTTGACGAGGTTTTCGACGTGGACGATGTCTGTCATGAGGCGGCCCTTCCGTTGATTGCGGCCCGGTACGATTGCATCATCGCAGGAGCCGCCGACGCGCGCCAGTGAGCTTTGTCACGAGTGCGAGGGGGCAGAGGTGAAACCCCCGCTCGCGCGAGCGATCGACGCCGCTTTGCCGCGCGGGAGGAATGTCACAGTTGCGTAGGCGGTCCCTCCACCACGCGCGGCTTCGCGTACAATACCCGTATGAACAGGCTTTTCGACAAATCGATCGTGCTGGCGTGCTGCATTGCGGCCGCCATGGGTCTTGCCGTGGACGCTCGCTTGGTCACGGCGTTTTGCCTTGGCGTTATCGCCGCCTCACTGGCCGAGGTCGCGCAGGGAGAGCGCACCCGTCGCGCCAGCGAGGCCGGCAGCTACGCTTACATCATCGCGGCTGTCTTCGTGCCGCCGTTTGTGCCGTTTGCGCCTCTCGCCCTCTATGACATCGCGCGACGCGTGCGCCGCGAGCACGCCTGGATCGCACTGAGCATTGGCTCCGTCTTTACCTTTGCGCTTGTCGCGGACCTTCGCGTCGATGCGCTCACCGCCCGAACGCTTCTGCTGACCGCCATCCTTTCGGTTGCCGCCACCTTGTTATCGCTACGTACCGCCCAGCTAGAGCGCGAGCAGCAGCGCATGCGCCGTATCCGCGACGAGCTGCAAGAACGAGCTCTGGCGCTGGAGGCGCGCAACCGCGATCTTGCCGACCGCCAGGACTACGAAGTCGAGCTCGCGACGCTCGCCGAACGCGCCCGCATCGCGCGCGAGATCCACGATAACGTCGGGCACCAGCTCACGCGCGCCTCACTGCAAGCCGAAGCCTTGCGCGTGGTTCACGCCGACGAGCCCGGCGTCGCCGCCGATTTCGCCGACGTCAAACGCACGGTTGACGTGGCGCTCCAGCTTGTGCGTACTAGCGTCCATGCGCTCAACGACAACGCTGTCGACCTTTCCGTGCAGCTCGAACGCATTGTCGAAGGCGCGTGCTCGGACGGCGGTCCGCAGATTGAGCTTGAAGTTATGACCGAGCATGCACCCGCAAACGTCGCCAACTGCTTTGCGGCGGTCCTGCGCGAGGCACTCTCCAACACCATGCGCCACGCTTGCGCCCAGACCGTCACTGTACGATGCATGGAGCATCCGTCGTTTTACCAGCTCATCGTTACCGACGATGGCGCGGGCGGGGTCCAAACAAGCGGCCGCGGCGCCGCGGAGGGCATGGGGCTCGCCTCCATGCGCGAGCGCATCGAGGCGCTTGGCGGCACCTTCACCGCCGGCCCGCGTGCCGGCGCCGACGGCTGGCGCGTGTTTGCCACCGTTCCCAAACAGCAAGGAGATGAAGACCGATGAGGCTCATCGTTGTCGACGACGACCGTTTGGTAGTCGATTCGCTCAAGATTATCCTGGGCGCCCAGCCGCAGATCGAGGTGGTGGGTACCGGCGCCAATGGCGACGACGCGGTCGCGCTCTACGCTGAGCACACGCCCGACATCGCGCTGCTCGACATTCAGATGCCGGGACGCGACGGCCTATCGGCGGCGCGCGAGATCCTCGAGCGCGACCCTTCGGCGCGCGTGGTGTTTCTAACGACATTCTCGGATGACGAGTACATTGTGTCGGCGCTCAAACTGGGTGCCCGCGGCTACCTGATCAAAACCGATGTCGCCGCCATTCCGCCAGCGTTGGCGCAGGTCATGGACGGCAAACGCGTGCTCGAGGGCAAGGCAATCGAGGACATCGATTTTGACAGAACGGACGTCGCAGCGGGCACGCCCCGCCGGCCCGCAGCCTTCGCCAGCCTGACCGACCGCGAGTTCGAAGTCGCCGAGCTCATCGCCCGCGGCCTCGACAACAAGGAGATTGCCGCCACCGCCTATATGGGCGAAGGCACCGTGCGCAACCACATCAGCTCAATCCTTGCCAAAATGGGCCTGCGCAGCCGCACGCAGATCGCCATCGCCTACCTGCGAGGGTAGTTGCCCGAAGACCGAGCCCCCGGCATAGCAAAATGACTGCTACCGATTTAATGCCATTTCAAAACTATGCCGAATTACGGGGCTAAAGCCAGAACCCCCATCCATACCCGCGTTTTCTGCAAAATGACGGCTCGTCTACCTGCGGTTTTATTTTCACGAATATCGGTATGGTTGGGGACTCGTGACTCAGCCCCGTAATCCGGCATAGTTTTGTTCGGGCGGCCCCGTACGAGTGCCTCTGCCAGCCTCGCGGGACCAAAATGATCCGTTTTCCTACGTCCCCAAGGGATCAGCCGGAACCGCTCGCCACGAAATGGGCCCATCTACTACGTTTGACTCGATACCCCTGAATATACCTTCGTTTTGAACAAAACCGCAGGCGTTCTACCTGCGGTTTTGTTTTCGCGTTTTTTGGCATGGTTAGGGGTAAGGGGCTAAACGTAGTAGATGGGCCGATTTCGTGGCACCCCCGGCGCACAAAAGCGCCGCCACGGAGGAGGGAGATACCTCCGTGGCGGCTGGGGGTGGGGGTGGGGGCTGTGTTTTGGCTCCCCGCCAGCGGGCCCGGGGGGATTTGGCCCCGGGCGCGGGGAAAGCGGCGAAGGGGGAAAGGGGGACCCCGGAAGGGGG
>CABUTH010000051.1 GCA_902494465.1 uncultured Collinsella sp. | reverse complement strand
TTGGACGCGGTCGCGGCCACATTACCCTGGACGTCACGGACGGAGAACGAGAACTCGCCCGCCGCCGCGGCGCGGCCCGTCAGCGTCTTGCTGGCGTTAATTGCCACGTTGCCCTCGCCGCCGAGCGCGCCGGTGGCCTCGTAGGAGTTCTGGAACGCGACCGTCACGGGCGCGGCCTGAGCCGTGGCGTCATCCGCCGTGGAGACCTCGCCGCGGGCGACCTCGACACCGTCCTTGGCAACCGTGGTCGTGACCGTGAGCTTGCCCGTCGCGGCGTCGTAGGCGGGCGCGATGGTCACCGTGCGCGGCGCGGTGTCGTTGGTGTAGCCCTTGCCGCCGAGCTTGGTCTCGGTAACGGTGAAGCTGTAGGTCTTGCCCGCGTCGGCATCGGTGAACTTCACGTCGCTGCCCGCAGCACCGCCGACGAGGTCGACCAGGTCGGCCTCTCCGTCGTCAGCCGCGGCCACGGCGTAGGCGTCCCCGTCGGTCTTGAGGCCGAGCTTGGCGGCCGTCTCGGCGTCCGCGGTCACGGTGAAGGCGAACTGCCCCGCCTCCATGGCGCGGCCGGAGAGCGTCTTGGACAGGCGCACGCCCGCGCGGGCCGAATAGTCGAGCTCGGTCGTGTAGGTGTTGACGAAGTCGCCACCGCTCACCTGCGCGATCGCGGGCGTCGTGGCCGTGAGGTTGCCGGAGCCGTCGTCGGTCACGGTCACCGTCATCGTGGCGACGTGGCCGTCGTAGGACACGCCGACGATGGCGGAGCCGTCATCGGGCCTGACCTCGCGCACCGTGTAGGTGAAGGTCTTGGCGCGCACGCGCTTGCCGCCGACCTCGGCGAACTCGGCATCCTTGATGTCATCGAGCGTGTAGCGGATGGAGCCGAAGTCGAAGGCGACCCTATCGCCCGCCTTGGTTCCGGCGGCGGCCGTCACGCTGACGGTCTTGGAGCCGTCGGCAGAGCCCTCGGGCATGGGGGCGCCGCCCTCGCCCGTAAGCGTGAACTGGAAGCTGTCGCCCTCGGCCCAGTCGCGGCCCTCGAGCGCCTTGGTGAAGAGCCCCGCGGTGGAGACGTCCCTGCCCTCGGCGGCCGTTCCGTACGTATTGGTGAACGCGACGGTCGCGCCGTCCTCGGTCACGGCGCCTTCGGCCTTGGAGCCGTCGGCCCCGTTGACCGTGGTCGTGTAGCCCTCGGCGGCGTCCTCGGTCACGGTGTAGCGCGCGCCCACGGGCAGGCCGGCGACGGTCTTCTCCCCGCCGTCCCTGAGCGTGAAGGTCGCCTTGCCGTCCGCGAACGTCACGGCGTTCTCGCCCTTGCCGAAGGTGCCGGAGACGGGCTCGCCGTCCCCGTCGGCCAGCGCGACCGTGAAGCCGAACTCGCGCTGGCTGTCGCCGCCGACGACCGTCTTCTTGACGGTGAGGCTGCCAGTCTTGGCGGTGTTGGTAAAGACCGCCGCCTCGACCGTGCGCTCAGCAGCGTCGCCCGCATCGTCGGTCAGCTGTGCAATCTTGGTCTTGGCAAGCAGCTTACCGGCGCCGTTGTCGGTCACCGTGACGGTGGCACGATAGGTGGCCTTCGAGAACGTGAGTGCCGTCTCGTCACCCGACTGCTCGGTAATCACATAGGTATAGGTGCCGGGCTTGGTGTACTCGATGGTACCGAAGTTGCCGACCTGGGCATCCTTGTTCAGCGCAATCGTCGACACGCCGTCCTTGGCGCCCTTGGGCATGGGTGCCTCGCCCTGGGCAGTCAGCGTCATGGTAAAGGCATCCGCCTTAGTCCAGTTGCGTCCGGAGATCTTCTTTTGGACCTTGAAGGCGTTTTCCACCTTCGTGGACTCCGCGCTGTAGACGTTGGTGAAGCTCGCCTGCGTCGCCTGTCCGACGGTACCCTTCTGGGGGTTCGCCTTATCGACAACCGCGAAGCCGTCCTCGCTCGTCATGAGCTCACCCTTGGAGTCGAGCTCCTGCACCTCGTAGTGCGTACCCGTGGGCAAGGTAACCGTGACGGAGCCGCCGGCCTTAAGCGCGATGGTGTCACCGCTCTTGATCTGTCCGCTTACATAAGTGCCATTGGTGCCACCGGGGCGACCGGCGAACGCAAAGGTGCCGGCCAGAGGCGTTGTGCCATCGGCCTGGTAGAGCAGCACCTTAAAGGTAAATGCCTTGTTGGGCGCGGTGATGCCTTCGGCGGCCGTGACCGTCTTGCTCAACGTCAGGCGCCCGTCAGAAACCTGATCGGTAGTGGTGTTGGTCTTGACGGCAGGGTTGTTGCCGACCGCCACCGACGCCTGGTTGGAGATGTCGCCCGAAGCGCCACCGCTCTTAAACGCGTCCTCGGTCACGCGAACCTTAAACTGAACCGTGCCCTCCTTGCCGGCGGGAACGTCCGCCAGCGTCCAGGTGAGGTTGCCGTCGTTGTCCTTGGAGCCGGCATCCTTGCGATCGCCCGCGAACTCCACGAACTTGGTCCCCACGGGAACGGTATCGGTAATCGTCACCGTGGCAGGTGCGCCCTCGGTGTTCTTGTAGCCGATGGTGTAGGTGAGTTCGTCGCCCAGCGCCGCACCCGACCCCGTCGAATCCTGAGCATCGCTCTCGGACTTCTTGGGCACGTAATTGGTCGTGGTGCCGGTATAGCTCTTGTTGCCGACCCAAACGGTGGCAGTGTTATTGATGGTGTCGACAGCGCTTTGGGCGTCCTTCACGGCGTCCTCGGTAATCTTGACGCGCGCGCGCACCGAACCGTGGCTGCCCGCGGGTTGCTTACCCAGGTTCCAAGTAAGCGACTGGCCGCTCGCGGCGCCCTTATCGGCATACTCGCCCTCAAAGGCCTCGAACACGACGCCCGTGGGCAGCTCGTCGGTCACGGTCACGTTGGCCGAAACCAGATTACCGGCGGCGTCGGCCTCGGTATTGGCCCAGTTGATGGTATAGGCGTAGGAGTCGCCCACAGAAAGCAACTGCCCGTCGATGTCCACATCGGGCTTCGCGACCGTGCCAATCGTCTTGACCTTATCACGCGTGTTGTGGAAGACGATCTTACCCTTCTCGGTACCATCGCGATAGGTCACCTTGAACGTCAGCTTGCCGTTGTTGTTGTCGGTCACCTCGAGCAGCACTCGGCACGTCGCAGACGTATCCACGGGGCGGACGCCCTCGGGCAGGTTGGCCAAGCGCTCCTTTGCCACCAGGTTAAAGCTGTAGGTAGTGGTGTGGTCGGCATTGTGCCGCTTGGTGGCAATGCCATGGTTGACGGCACCGGCAAGGTCAATCGTCTGTTCATTGGATTCGCCAGCAGCATTGCCAAGCTTAAAGTTAACCTTACCAAAGTCGACCGTAGCGGTACCGTTCTTGGCCGTCTGAGTCGTGCCCTCATCCATCTTTTCGAGCGAGCCATCGGCCTTCTCGGCATACAGGTCAAACGTATACTGGCCAGCCTCGATCTTGTCGCCGGAATCCATTACCTTCTCGGCAGTAAGACCGTCGAATGTTCCAGTCGCGACATAGCTGTTGGTGAAGGACACCTGGGCCTTGACGGTACCGTCCTTGGAGCTATAAGTCTTTGCATCATCGGTATCTTCGACATTGTTGGCGTCAAAATGCTTGACGGTAGTCTCGGTATAGAGCGAGCCGTTGTCGCGATTCTTAACCGCAATCTCTACCGTCCAATAGGTGGAGTCGTATGTATAGCCGCCCTGGTTACCCTTATTTTCGACGATCTTGTAGATAAACGTCTTACCCGCATCTTCCGTCGCAAAGGTCAGGCCACCCAAAATACCGGTGTAGGACGTGCCATCGGCCTGCGGCTCATCGTTCTTAACGGTGAGCTTACCCTCATCCGCGCGCAGCAGCGTCTTGAGCTTTTCGGTTGAGGCGGTATCTTCGCCTGTCACCGTGAAGCCAAACATGCCGGCATGCAGGTCGTGCCCGTTGAGCGTCTTGACGATCTCAAGACCGCCCTGGAGCTCGTAGCTCGTTGAAGTTTGGTAACTATTGGTAAAGATGAAGCCTTCCGAGCCGGTCGTGCCATCGGCACGCGCCACAAGCTTGCCGCCCTCATCGGTTACGGTAATGGTCAGGACATAAGTGTGCGTGTCATACTTCCACTCGCCGAGAACAATCGGAACCTGTTCGTTAATAGCAAACTTATACGTGCCCGGCTTGTTGAAGGTGAGCTTTGAGAAGTTAACCTGATAGTGCTCCCCGTCCTTGAGGCCCTCCTTCGTTTGCTTCTTCTCGACATAGCCGTTGTCCGCACTCATCGAAGAGCCGGTGATGAGATTGCCGCTGATGGCAACCTTGGTAGCATCGTCAGCCGCGGTCATGGCAAAGGTGAACTTGTCCGGAGCATCGGCACCGGCAACCACCTTCGTCACGGACGGGGTATAGGTTGCCGCCTCGGTGACCGTATAGGTGTTCTTGAATTTGACCGTCGCGACACCGGTGGACGTTGCACCAGACGGATAGATCCACTGGCCCTCGAGCTCGTCGCCACCGTCACCCGGCTTGCTTACCGATGTCGTGACCCTAAGCGTGCCGTCGCCGTTATCCGCTACGACGGCCCTAACCGTATGGACCGTCTTGTCGTACGTATAGCCCGTCGCTTTGTCGTCAATCTCGCTCACCGTATAGGTGAACGTCTTGCCGGCATCATCCTGAGTGAAGGTCAGCCCGCCCGCAGGTACCAAACTTACGGTCTTGGGAGCGTTGGCCTCGACATTTGCGGTCTCAAAGACCTTGCCATTCGTGGAAATGCCAACCTTGCTGGCAGACGTCTCGTCAGCAGGCTTGACGATATAACGGAACGTGCTCTTAGGCGAGCCAAAAATGGTCGCGTCCTTGGGATACGTCAACGTCTTCTCGATCTGCAAACCGCCATCGGCGCCATAGTCGAGACTTGCCGTGTAACGGTTCACAAACGAGACAGTAGGCGTCGTGGCGCCAGTCTCACTTGCATCGTACTGCTGCACGTAAGTATGCGAATCTTGCTTGAGCTCGGCGATCTCCTCGTCCGTCAACGCACTCGCGTCGTTGGTATCGCCCAGCAGCTCCGTCACACCCGCGCCCTTGAGCACGGTCGTCACGGTATAGAGCTTGGCGGGGTCGTTCTTGCGTGCAAGAACCTTGACGAGCACGATGGCATCGCCGGTATAGCTGGTGTCATAGGCGTAGCCGGCAGCCGCAGCAGGCTGGTTCTCGTGAATGCGATAGGCAAACGTATGGCCCAGATCCCGCTCCGTGAGCGTACGAGCAAAGAGCTTCTCTTGCCCGCTTGCGCCCACCACGGCACCGGACACGCCGGCCCCCGCAGCCTTATTGGACAGGCTAGCCTCGGCGCCGTCGACCGACGTCTGAACGCCGTTGTACCAAAGGCCCGTCACGGCAAAGGTAAACTGGCCCGCGGCAGAAGCGCGACCCTCAAGGGTCTTGCTGACCGTCACGCCATCAAAGGTGCCCGACGCATGGTATGCGTTGGTAAAGGCGGCCTTGTCAGTTACGGCCTTGTCCGCATCGGAGGCGCCGGTGTTGGCGTAGGTCACGCTCGACACGCGCAGCTTGCCCGTGTGGTTGCCCGACTCGTCCAGATCGGTCACCACGACGGTCGCACGGGCGGTGTGCTTGTCCATGGACATGCCCGCCTGGCCATCCTGCGCAGCATCCTCGGTGATGTTGAAGCTAAAGGTGCCTGCGCGGTTGAACGTCACGGTCGGGGCGGCTTCGGTGCCAAAGGAGAACGATGCCACGCGTCCCGACTCGGGCGCGGCGGCAGTAGCCTGGCTGGCGTTAATGGCAACAACCCCATCCTTCACCGCCTGTGCAGTGGTTTTGCTCAAACCAGTTGCGTTGGCATCGTCCGCAGCAGCGGTGAGGTTAAAGGTATAGCGTTCGCCCTGGTTCCAGTCGCGACCGCTCACAGTCTTTTGGCCCTGCAGGGTCGCACTCGTGGGCTCCACGCTATATATATTGGTAAAGGAAGGCGTAACGTTCGTGTCCAGCTGCTTTACCGAGCCGTCTTCTGCAATCTTGTAGTACTCGATCGAGGTCTGGATGCCGGCGCCCTTCTTGGCGTTGCGCACCACGACGTAATAGATCGATCCGTCGTAGGTCATGCCCGTAACACTGCCGGGATTCTCCTCAGTAAACTTGTACACGTAGGCGCGTCCCACATCCGCCTTGGCGGTATAGGAGATCGCCGGCCATGTCACCGTACCGTCGGCGTTATTGCCCACGGTCGCGGTGTTGCCCTCGGGCATGGGAGCCTTGATGCTCGTGTCGACCTTATCGGGATCGAACGCTGCATTGTCGTCCGCATAGCCGCCCACGCGCTCGAGCTTAAAGCTAAAGGCATTCTGGGAAAGCGGGAAACTCCCGGCGTTGTCGGTCAGGTTCTTTTGGGCATGGATGATGATGCTATGTTCGTGCGTATCGTAACGGTTGGTGAAGGTTGCGATCTTATCGGCAACCTCCGTGTTGGTGTGGGTACCCGCGTCGTTGCGCTTCTGCACCACATTCACGCTCGTAACGACCAGTGCACCGGCGCGGTTATCATCCACCTTGACCGTCGCGGTATAGACAGCAGCGGAGTAGCTTATTCCATCCGCCTTGGCATTGGAGCCGGGAATATCCTCCGAGATGGTATAGGCGTAGGTACCCGGCTTGGTATAGGTAATATCGCCAAACGTCGCCGGCTGGTCGTTGGTGAGCTCAACCGTAGCCACCTTGCTCTTGGCGCCGCTGGGCATGGGGACGCCGTCGTCGGCTGTAAGCTGCACGGTAAAGGTATCGCCATCGGCCCAATTGCGGCCCTCGAGCACCTTCTTGGCGCTTAGGCCATTCCTTACGGGGCTGACACTGTATTTGTTGATGAACTCGAGCGTGTTGCTCGCGGGAATCTTTCCGTCCACGAGCGCAGCGATTGAACCCGTTATGGTGTTGCCGGTTCCCGACTGCTTCTCGCCGCCGACCATGCGTCTCACGAGGCTAAAGCCAGCCGGAAGCACCGACTCGTCGGCAGAGCCGGTCACGGCGTTGACGATGCTCGCCAGCACATTGCCACTGGACACCTCGCCCTTGGTGGTGAGCTCGCTCACACTGTAGTTGTCACCCTTCTTGAGGTCGTATACGCGAATGGTCTCGCCGGCCTTGATGGAATGGGTGTCGCCGTTCTTGAGCCTAAAGGAATTGCCCACAGCGTTGCCGCTCGCATCGAACACATGCGCCTCGTAGCCCTCCTGGGACTCCGGCAGGGTGAACTTAAACGTAAAGGTCAGATCGTTGTCGTCCGCATCCTTGGTGGGCGCAGTAAGACCAGCATCCGCCGTCACGGTCTTAGTCACTTGCAGGCGTGCCACGCGACGATCGGTATACTGCACGGCCGTTGCCGTGGTAAAGAGATGGTTGAGCTGAAGCGTGCCCAGGTTAGTACGAGTCTTGGAAGCATCGTCTATATATGCCGAGTCATCCTCTTGATAGAGGGCCATACGGTTGATACCTGTATCGGCAAAAATCGTCGCCAGCTGACTGTTGCGGTCGCCACCGTCCTCGACATAACGCAGAACGGTCTTGGTGCCCTGCGTCGCCTTGTCGTAGCGCATGTGCATCAAGTCGTCCGCCAGAGAAGGCGTCACGCCCTTGGCAGTGCTCGTCTGGCCCCACGTCAGGTTACCCTTGACATCTGCACCAGTCGCGCTCTGCAGCTTGCCCTTGATGTGCGTCAGCGTATTATCGATCGAGTCGGGAGAGCCAAACTGCGCCAACGAGGCAATCAGCGAACCCGGGCCGCTCATGCTACGCACGCCGTCGTTCTCCTCACCGGCGTCCACGTATACGCCCGAATCATCCACGATTACCTTGGTGATAGTGCTGTTAATCTCATAACCATCCGGGCTTTTAGACTCACGCAGGTAGTACGTACCCTTGATAAGGGGCGCATGCTTTGTCGAATCGAGCGGGAAGCATGCAGCACCCTCAATGTCATACGGATAGGTCATGCCGTTTGCCTGCACGGTGTCATACGGCGTGGCGCCGGCTTCAATGGCATACGTGCTGGGACTGTCGCCGGTAACGTCCTTGGCCTGGTACAGCTCAAACGTTGCACCGTTCACGGGCTTGCCCAGGTCGTCAACCTTCTGCACAAACAGGCGGTTCTGAACGTTGGTGAGGTGGATCACCGTAGAGAACTGCCTGTTTATCGTTTGATATTGGACCATGGAGGTGTTGTCGATGGTTGCCTCCGCCAGAGACGATGCCGTGGTGTGATACACCGCCACGGTATATTCCGCCTCCGACTTGTCCGTCATCATGGCGGCGTACTTCTCGATATCTCCGGGCAGCGACCTGACCGTCACCACGTAGTCGCCCTTGGTATCAACATCAAAGACACTCGTGTCCGCCGATTTGGCAGCCTCGACCGCACCGGCAATGCCGTGCGCGGAGCACAGCTTATAGCCATTGAGCGGGTTGCCCGTGACCGCCGTCCACGCGTCTTCGCTTGTGTGGTCCTCGCTCGCACCGGTGAGCTTGAGCACGACGGCGAAGGTCGTACCCGAGCTAATGGCGTTGCCCTTATTGTCTTTTGTTTCTTTATTAAGAGAAATGGTCTCCTTAGCGGCCAGATAGCCGCCGTTCAGCCACATGCGGCTACCCGTCCATGACTTGCCGTCGGCCGTGGTGACCGTCGTCTGCGGTGCAACCACCACGCCACCCGTGCCGCTCGCAGCTTTCTTGTATTGCAGATGCAGCTCACCTGGCGTTGCGGTGGTCGATGAGGTCAGACTCGAGCGATATCCCGCGGGCAGGCCAACCTCTTTGAGTACAAAGTAATCGTGTCCCTCAGCGTGCTGGTTATCAAACGAAAGAACGGACCTGTCCGGCTTCAGAAGTACCAGCTGGCCATTGGCGTCCGTCGTGCCCTGAGCGATGGCCTCATCCTGCGCGTTCCAGTTGGCATCTGACTGATACAGAGCAAACTCGGCACCCTGGACTGCCTCGCCGTTCTGGTCGACCTTCGCGACCTCGGACGACGGCAGGGTGGTGAGGTTGAACTTAAGCGACATGTTCGATGCACCCGCGCCGCGCTCCAGATAGAAGAAGCTCAGCGTGTGCTTGGAGCTGTCGAGGAAGGTGTTGCCGGAGAATCTTCTGTTTGAAGTATCTGCGCCGGCAGCTTGGAACATCGCCTTAATGGTGGTGTCTTGAATTGTCTTTTCGGGATCATTGGCATTGTCGACATGACCGACATGCACGCCACCGGTAGCGAAGTTGATCTTGAGCGTCGCCTTCTCGTGGATGCCACCCAGATCGCCCACGAGTACGCCATCGATGTACACCCAGACGTCGTCATCGCCCGAGAACTCAAAGATCATATCTTTGTTACCGGTGGTCTTGCCGCTCGCAGGCTGGACAAACTCCGTGGTTACGGACATGCCAAAGTGATGGTTGAGATTCGTGCTTCCATCAATGATCTGCTTAGGGGAGAGGCTGTTGCCATTCTCATCAAAAACCTTGTCAGCCGAGTCAAAGGGGAAGAACTGGCCCAGATTTGCATCTGATACGCCGCCCTTATATACGCCCGCCTTATCGTAGACGTTAAAGGAGTTGGTCGTGGAATTATATACGGCATAGTTACCTTTAGAACCATACGAGTCGTAAACGTAATAGCCATCCTTGAGCTGGAAAAGGCCCTTCACGTTGTTGTAGACGGCCTTGCCATTCTGCTTGCCGTTGGCCTGACTGTCGTTGTTAAAGAGATAGGCCAGCGATTCATCGGTGCAATCGCCTTTCGTGCCGTATGAGGCATAGGTGCCAGCCTTGATCTCGGGATAGCCATTCACCAGCGTGTTCTTCACAAATGGAAGACGTCCAAAGCCGTCAATGCCGCTTCTTCCCGTCCATTTATTAATGCCCGATCCGGCACCGCCATTGAACTTGAGCTGGTGACCTTTGTTGATGCCGGTGTTGTTATTGCCATTATTGTTGTTTATGTTGACGGACTTATCATTGGCGCCATCCACGACCCAGTAGTCGAACAGATTGACCGTGGTGCCGGTTGGATTCACCGTCTTCATGATGTGGTTGCTAAAGGGAACCGTCTGGTCGGCCGACGCACTCGTCGCACCAAACAAGAGTGCACACGCCGCCAGCGGGACGGTCAAAACCTTTAGAGCACGCTTGACTGTATTGGTTTTTGTACCCAAAGGCTTCAATATTTCTTGAGCTTTCGCATATACGCGATTCATGAAGGCCCTCCCCAATCTATGAGGACGGCAAGCAGCGGCTCGCTATATATGTGTATCGTCCCCATCGATGCAAATATACGCCCCCCCCGCGCAGAAACGCAAGGCAGGACATCGCTATATGCTTAAAATTGTAGCAATTTGGGTGACCTGAAATTTCACCTCGGGTTGCCACTCAGGCTCAAAATCGAACCACTCGCGCCATCGACATGCCCCAGTAGGACAAATCAACCGGCAATCTCTATCCCCCACAACCCACAAAGTAGCTAATTTGGGACGTGTCTCTATAGTTTTGTCAACCGCGCGCTTCGCGACATTTCGGCACGACGCATCCGGGCGCCTTGCGCCCCCGCCTCCTCTTCGGTTGACCTCGCCGCCCGCTAGGCCG
>CABUTH010000050.1 GCA_902494465.1 uncultured Collinsella sp. | reverse complement strand
CATCGAATAATGTGGGAGGCAACCACGTTTTTCCATCGAATAATGTGGGAGGCAACCACGTTTTTCCATCGAATAATGTGGGGTTTAAGTCGGCACCTGGGGGCGTTCCTTCTCTGCCGGCAGTTTGGAACACTCCTTGTTTTGGTGCAAATTAGCTACCCTTACACCAATAAAGCGGCGCCCGTCGGCGATGTTGCCGGCGGGCGCCGTGGTCGTGTTGGCGCTATCTGTTGCGTGCGTGCGTTCGGGCCCGCGCTCTATAGCGAGTCGATGAAGCGCTGTTGGGCAGCGCGGCCGGCTTCGTCCCACTTAAAGACGCCGGCGTTGTCGAGCACGTGGCCAAACACCACGCCCACCTCCTCGTGCAGGATATCGATGGCGTTGTCGGTCGTAAGTTCATCGGCGCGGCGGGCAAAGACGTCCTTGGCCCATGCGGCGTGGCTACGGCAAAGGTCGTCGCCCTCGAGCGCACCGGCAAGGTCGTAGCTGGCATCGACCTTGGCTGCCAGCAAGTGCTCGCGGACGGCGCCGAGCTCGGGAACCAGGCGTGGCGGCAAAATGGCCAGGCCCATGACCTCGATCAGGCCGATGTTCTCTTTCTTGATGTGGTGGTACTCGGCGTGCGGGTGGAACACGCCCAGCGGATGCTCGTCGGTCGTGATGTTGCAGCGAAGCGCCAGGTAGGCCTCGTAGATATCGCCGCCGGCATTTCCGCGAGAGTCGACGCGGCGGATGACGGGCGTCACGGTGTTGTGGGCCAGCCCGTCGGCCGTGTGTGCGATGATGCCCACAGACTCATCGGTCCACTCGCGCCAGGCGAGGATAATCTTCTCGGCAGCGTCGAGCAGCTGAGCGCGCTCATGCGAGCGCAGGCGCAGCACCGAGAGCGGCCACTGCAGCACGGTACCGCTGACCTGGTCAAAACCGGGCACGCTAAACTGCGAGACCTCGGCGGCGTGCATCATGGGGAACTCGTGCGCGCCGCCCTGGAAGTGGTCGTGCGACAGAATCGAGCCGCCCACGATGGGCAGGTCGGCGTTGGAGCCAATAAAGTAGTGCGGGAACAGGTCGACAAAGTCGAGCAGGCAGGTCAGACCCTTGCGGTCCACGTGCATCGGGCGGTGCTCGGAGCTCATGGCAATGCAGTGCTCGTTAAAATACGCATACGGGCTGTACTGGAAGCCCCAGCGCTCGCCATCAAGCTGAATGGGAATAACGCGTAGGTTCTGACGGGCGGGATGAGCACCGCCGTCGGCTGCGGCGGAGCGTCCGGGATACCCCTCGTTTTCGATGCAGAGCTGGCAGGCGGGATACTTCTCGCCCGTGTTTTTGGCGGCACCGGCCGCGGCAATATCGCGCGGGTCCTTTTCGGGCTTTGACAGGTTGATGGTGATTTCCAGGTCACCCCAGTTGGTGGAAGTGCTCCATTTGATGTTGCGCGCGATGGCGGCGCGGCGCACGTAACCGGCGTCGCAGCACAGGCCGTAGAACCAGTCGGTCGCGGCGCGGGGCTCGTTGACGCCCATACGGCCGTTGAATTCCTCGTTTACAACCGAAGGCCTCGGCATCAGCACACCCATGATGCGCATGGCGATGCGATCGCGGCCCGATGCCGTATCCTCGGCAGCACCGTTGGCAACGGCGGCCTCGGAAAGCGCGGCAAGCGTGCCCTCCAGGTCAAAATCGGGGAGCGTATCGGGGTGCAAGAGCGAGAGCTTCTCGTTCTGCAGCGCCCAGGCCATATCGAGCGCCGGTCCCGTAGCGCCGATGCACTCCAAAATGGTGTTGTAGGCCCAGATGCGGTCGTCCTGTCCGATCATCGATCGGTGGATGGCATATTCGATGAGGCCCTGCGCGGCCTCGCGCACATCAGTCATTACAGCCATGCCGCGTAAGCCCCCTTGTCAGTAATTGCGTAGTGGCGGGCAGAGCCTTCGCCCAGCCAGCTGTTCATCTTGGTGATAAAGGTGTCGACGAGCTCGAGCGGCACGAAGGCCTGGATGGTGCCACCAAAGCCGCCACCGTGGATGCGGACGGCGCCTCGGCCGTCGAGTACATGCTCGGCCAGTGCCAGGGCATACATCGAAGGCTGCTCGGAGCCCAGCTTGGCAACGACATTCTGCAGGTACATGGCAGAGCTGGCGCCGGACTCGCGCGTCAGGGCCAGGAACTGGTCGATGTCGCCGGCGTTCAGAGCTGCCCAGCGCTTATCGACCAGGCCGTTCTCGTACCAGTAGTGAACGGCGCGCAGGCAGGCGCGGTCGCCCAGCTCGGCGCGCAGCTCGGGGAGTTTGGCGTCAAAGTCGGCAACGTTTACCTCGCATAGGCGTGCCTTGCCAAACTCGGCGGCGACGTCCTGCATCTCGCGCGGAACGGCGGCGTAGTCGTCGGTGGCGGCCACGTGGTCGGTACCGACCTTAACGAGCACGAGCGCATAGCCGTGATCCTCAAAGTTGAGCTCAAGCTTCTGGGTCTTAGGCTGAGCCTGGTCCTCAAAGTCCATGTAGGCGAGGCCGCCCAGACATACGGCTGCTTGGTCCATCAGACCGCAGGGCTTGCCGTAGTAGTTGTTCTCGGTGCGCTGGCTCATCTGGGCGAGTGCGACGGGCTCAATCGCGGGCGCGCCCCAGAGCGTCTCCATGGCGCGGCCGTATGCGGCCTCGACGGCGGCAGAGCTGGAAAGGCCGCCGCCCGAGGGGACGGAGCAGGTAAAGGCAAAGTCGAAGCCCTTGGGCTCAACACCAAGCGCTGCGATCTCGTGGGCCATGCCGCGGACGAGACTTGCGGATGTGCCCTTCTCGGACTCCTGAACGTCTAGCGTGTCGAGCGCGATTTCAAACGTGGGATAGCCCTCGTCGGCTACGCGAACCTTGTTGGAATCGGTTGCCACGGCGATGCCGTCGACGGCGACATCGAGCGAGCCGGCGATAACGTGGCCGCCCTCGTGGTCGGTGTGGTTGCCGCTGATCTCGGAACGGCCGGGCGCGTGCACGTAGAGCACCTGGCGGTCGCCGATGGGGCCAAACTCCTCCTCGAACAGCTTGGTGAGCGTGGCGAATGTCTTTTCGTCGGGGGTGGTCATGGGAGTCCTTTCCTTGGCGTGCCCGGGTGGGTTTTGCGTCGTTATGAGTACGTTAACAACTTGTAGCGGCATGAACCAAGTGTTCACGATACCGCACGTTACGGGCTATGTTAACGTACTCATAACACATCGCTTGCCACTTTTTGAGAATCTGGTAATCGGTAGAAATACAGCCGTGAACGGTACTGCCGTATGGACTTATAAAGCAGAAGAGATGCAGATAGAAAAAGTAGAGTACGTTAACATGCGTCCGACGATAGCGGGCCTCGGCGCGGGGTGTATTTCTGCCCGGGCCGGCATTCACGCTATTCAGATCTCGCAAGGGTGAAGGTGATCCTGTGGCAAGGCGCCCGTCCAACGATACCAGTTCGCGTCCGGTCTCCATGGCTGACGTCGCCCGCGCTGCCGGCGTTTCGCAGCAGACGGTTTCGCGCGTCGCCAACGGCTTGCCCAACGTTAACGAGCAGACGCGCCAGCGCGTGCAGGCTGCTATGCAAGAGCTCGGCTTTCGTCCGAGTTATGCCGGTCGCTCGCTGCGCGACGGCCGTTACCATTCGGTCGGCCTATGCATCAACGATGTCACCAAGTTTGGCAACCTCTCAATGATCGACGGCATCGCCGGCGCTGCTCGCGAGCATAATTGCGCCATCACGCTGGTCGAGATGTCCAAGACTGAGGAATTCTCGCTTGCCGAGGCCACGCGTCGTATGGCCGCATTGCCGGTGGATGGCATCATCATCGGCATGAGCCGCATGGCGCCCGATTTTGAGACGTTTGATCCACTGCCGGGCATTGGAACGGTCATCGTTACCATGTACGCGCATCCGCGCGTGACTACGGTCGATTCCGACCATTACGGCTGCTCGCTCTTGCTTATGGATCACCTGTTTAAGCTGGGGCACGGGCAGATTCGCTATATTGGCGGCCCGTCGTTCTCGGTCGACGAGCAATTTCGTCGAGCCGGTTGGCAGGATGCGCTCGAGCGTAAACACATCGAGCCGGCAGAGCCGCTCGAGGGCGACTGGTCTGCCAACAGCGGCTACGAGGCCGGCAGGTACCTGGCCGAGCACGATCGCACCATGACGGCGATTTACGCGGCAAACGACCAGATGGCAAATGGCGCGATTGCAGCGCTGCGCGATAGCGGCCTGCGCGTGCCCGAGGACGTGAGCGTGGTGGGTGTCGACGATTCGCTCGATGATTTTGTAGCACACAACGAGCTCACGACCGTGCGATTCGATCTGCATCAGCGCGGACGCGAGGTGTTTGAGCATGCGGTTTCCGAGGCGGGTACGGCGGGCAAAACCGTTGCCATTCGTATTCCCGGCCAGCTCATTATTCGACATAGCACGGCGATACCACGCTCATAGTTTGTGCAGGTAAACGGCGGTATATTCCGCCTCAATAACAATCGGTATGGATGCTGACGGATAGCCGTGGCTATGAAGGCGAGTGTTATGATAGACGGGTTCTTTTGTCTATCTAGGAGGCTTTGCCTGATGGAGATCACCAAGGATATCCGCTACATCGGTGTCGACGATCACGACATTGACCTGTTCGAGGGCCAGTACGACGTGTCCGAGAACGGCATGGCATACAACAGCTATGTTATCTTGGGCGAAAAGATCGCTGTCGCCGATTCAGTCGACGGCGGTTTTGTTGACGAGTGGCTCGGCAACCTCGAGGCCGTGCTTGATGGCCGTACGCCCGACTACCTGATCGTCCATCACATGGAGCCCGATCACTCCGCCGGCATCGCCGCCTTTATGGAGCGCTATCCCCAGGCGCAGATTGTGGCCAGCATGGGCGCCTTCCGCATGATGGTCAACTACTTTGGCACCGACTACCCCGAGCGCAAGATGGTCGTCAAAGAGGGCGACGTGCTCGACCTGGGTGTCCACAGCCTGACCTTTATCGGCGCCCCCAACGTTCACTGGCCCGAGGTGATCTTCTCCTACGAGTCCACCGACAAGGTGCTCTTTAGTGCCGACGGCTTTGGCAAGTTCGGCGCCAACGACATCGAGGACCCCGAGGGCTGGGCTTGCGAGGCTCGCCGCTACTACTTTGGCATCGTCGGCAAGTTCGGCAAGTTCGTGCAGGCCGTGCTCAAGAAGGCCGCCGACCTGGATATCCAGATCATCTGCCCGCTCCACGGCCCCGTGCTGACCGAGAACCTGGGCTACTACCTCGACACCTATAACACCTGGTCGAGCTATCAGCCCGAGGACGAGGGCATCACGATCGCCTATGCGAGCGTGTACGGCCATCTGAAGGCTGCCGTCGAGGAGCTCGCCGCAGCGCTTGAGGCTCGCGGTCAGAAGGTCTCCGTCTTTGACCTGGCTCGCGACGACATGGCCGAGGCCGTTGAGGATGCGTTCCGCTATGACCGTCTGGTGCTCGCCTCCATCACCTATCAGGGCGAGATCTTCCCGTTCATGAGCACCTTTATCCACACGCTTGCCGAGCACGCCTATCAGAACCGTACGGTGGCGCTCGTTGAGGCCGGCTCCTGGGCGCCCACCGCTGCCAAGGTTATGACCAAGGAGCTCGAGGGCATGAAGGACATCACCCTGGCGCAGAACAAGGTGACCGTGCTGGGCTCGCTCAACGACGCCTCGCGCGCTCAGATCGAGGTTCTCGCCGACGAGCTGTCCAAGTAGCGACACATTCACTTCTGATGCTCAACCACCACAAAGGAGACCTTTGTGGTGGTTTTTGTTTAAGCGCCGGCGATGACGAGGGCTGGACGTGAGCTGTCAGTGGCCACGGCGATCGAGGTGGCGACGGCATGGTCGGGGTCACGGTCCATCACGATGGAGTCGACATCGGCAAGCTCGGCAAAGCGGTACATGCCGCGTCCGTTAACCTTGCTGGCGTCCATGAGGGCGACGCTTTGATGGGCCGCGGCGATCATAGCCGTTTTGGTCTCGGCCATCTGGGGAAAGTCGGTCGTAAAGCCGCAGCTGGGGACAAAGGCGCCGGGGCACATGACGGCCAGATCGGCATGGACCATTTGGAGCGCCTGCATAGTGAGCGGTCCGTACAAATAACGATGGCCTTTGCGCAGCGCCCCGCCCAGCATGACGACATCGACTGAGGGCATGCTCTCGTCGATGTAATCGGCAATGGTAATGTCGGCCGTGATGACGGTGATACCGTCGCGCTGATCGAGGAGCCGGACGAACTCGAGCGCCGTGGTGCCCGAGTCGACGAGCAGCGTGTCGCCGTCATTGACGAGCTCGATGGCGCTTTGCGCGATGGCCTGCTTGGCGGCGACGTTGACATTGATGCGGCGATCCTGCGTGGAAACGGTTAGGCGTTTGTGGAGCGATACGGCACCACCATGTGTGCGGCGCAGCTTGCCTGCTTCGGCGAGCGCGTCAAGGTCGGCGCGGGCGGTGACGGAGGACACGCCAAAGGTCTGGGCGATTTCTGCTACCTGCACCGAGGCATTATGATCGAGCATCTCCATGATGGCGGAACGACGCTCGTCGGCGAAAGCTCGGGTTGTTGCGTGGGCCATATCTGCTCCATCATCGTCTGAAATTTGCAGGAATTGTGTTGACTCTATTTTCGTTCATTTTCTTTTTGAGTAAGAAAACACCTTTCGATTACTTATCTTTTCTATAAAAGAAAGATGCTGAACGCCCAAAATTCAATATCGAACATGTCCACTCGGCTCAAATTCCTTCCGTTTACTTTTCAAAAACGACTGTATTGACCTGCATGGGCTCAATATCTCGCACGTGCAAAGACGCTGAATTTCATACAATGAGCGCAGAAAAACGCAAGGTAAAACGCCTTGTGAACAACTACGCCCGATGTCCAGATGCGGGCGAGGGAGAGGAGCAAACGCTCATGGCACTTGTTACCACCGAAAAGATGCTCAAGGACGCTCAGGCCGGTCATTACGCCGTTGGCGCGTTCAACGTCGAGAACCTCGAGTTTGTTATGGCCGTTCTGGCTGCCGCCGAGGAGACCAAGTCCCCCGTCATCATGCAGACCACCCCGGGCACCATCAAGACCGCTGGTCTGGACTACTTCTACGGCATGGTCAAGGCTGCCGCCGAGCGCGCTTCCGTGCCCGTTGCCCTGCACCTCGATCACGGCGACGGCTATGACCGCTGCATGCAGGCTTTCCGCACCGGCTACACCTCCGTCATGATCGACGGCTCGCACGAGTCCTTCGAGGACAATATCGCCCTGACCAAGTCCGTCGCCGACGCTGGCCGCGCCATGGGTGTGCCTGTCGAGGCTGAGCTTGGTAAGGTTGGCGGCAAGGAGGACGACGGTCCCGCGGTTGAGGGCGAGAGCCCCTACACCGATCCTGCCGAGGCCAAGGAGTTCGTCGAGCGTACCGGCTGCACCTCCCTCGCAATTGGCGTTGGCACCAGCCACGGTGTGTACACGAGCGATCCGCACATCGAGCAGTCCGTGGTCAAGGCCATCCGCGACGCCGTCGACGTGCCGCTGGTTCTGCACGGCACCTCCGGTGTGCCCGATGAGCAGGTTGCCGAGGCTGTGAAGAACGGTATCTGCAAGGTTAACTACGCCACCGAGCTGCGTCAGGCCTACACCAAGGGCTTCATGGCCTACATGGCCGAGAATCCCGCCTGCTTCGATCCCAAGAAGCCGGCCAAGGAGGGTATGCGTGAGATCACCGAGCTGGTTAAGATCCGCATGACCAACCTCAACTCTGTGGGCAAAGCAGAGTAACAGCAAGGGTACTCTGATCCCACCGGACGGTTTGGGCGGGTCCCGTACTTAGTTTCCAAAACGTCCTCGCGCATGAAGGCCCCCGTTGTCTCGCTTCTTCGAAGCGTTGACAACGGGGGCCTTCGCGCTGCGGAATGATTTTGGAAACTAAGTACGGGACCCGCCCAAACCGTCCTGCTCAATCGCCCTTGTGGCGTTGGGGCTGAAAGGGTGGGGCGCGGGGGTTACTTGGTTGTTAGGGTTAACAGGTCGTTGGGGGTTTTGAGGTTGTAGGTGGCGTTTGGGATATCTTGGTGTGATCCCCATGCTGCTCTGGCAAAACTGACCCCTGCTGAAGTTGCGCATTGTTCGTCGTAGACGGTGTCGCCAACGTAGACGACGTTGCCAGGATTCGCGCCCGTACGCCGGAGATATTCGAGCATGGGAGCGGGTGCGGGTTTATGTTCGGTTGTGTCTTCGACAAGGATGATGTGCTCAAAATACTTATCGAAACCAAGGGGTGCAATTTCTTTTGCGTATTCGTCGCGCGCACGTGAGGAGACGATGCCAAGTTTGCAGCCGTTGTTGGCGAGTGTTGCGATGACTTCAAGCAAGCCTGGAAACACGCTGATGGTGCTTTTAAAGCTGGCGGCAACTTGGCACCAGCGATCCAGCGTTGCCTGTGAGTAGATCCCAAGTTTCTCAAGGGCGTTCTTGCCGGGTATGCCGAGGGCAAATTCAAGCTCGTGTCGGGGGAGCGTTTCGCCGGTTTCTTCTTGGACAATCTGGACAAGCGATGACAGCACACTTTCTTCTGTATCTGCCAATGTCCCATCAACGTCAAACACGATATAGTCAAAGTACTTCATATAGTAGCTCCTATCCGTTGTTTGCCTGCAAGTTTGATGCAGTGACAGAAGAAGGGCTAGCGGGATTTCTGCCTGGTACTATCGAGATTCTGCCTCGCTGCTCGATAGCTCGAAGGAGTGCATCCCATTTGTTCTTTAAATACCTGGCCAAGATGGCTTGCTGTCGCAAAGCCGCATTGGCGCGCGACTGTCTGGACCGTTCGCGTGGTGTGTGCCAAAAGTTCGCAAGCACGGTTTACGCGGTATGCGCGCAGATATGCCGCCGGGGTCGTTCCTGCGCAAGCTTCGATAATGCGGTAACACTCTCTTTCGCTTACGCCGGCTGCAGACGCCATCTGGGGCACATCTATAGCGGCTGCATAGTTTGCGCGGATATAGTCCAGGATTGCCTTGAACTGTACGTCGCGGTTGGTCATCCAAGAGGCGTTGTCGGAGGAAAAGAGCGGTTCGGCCTTGGCGTAAATCTGAATCCAGAGCTCTGACAAGCTATTCCGAAGCGCCATCTCGTTCTGCGGCCGTTGAAGGTCGTGGTTAAAGGAACTCTTTAGCAAATCGATAAAGGGCGTATCGTCGGGGTTGGTGGGCGACCATTTGAGCACATCGACGCCTCGACATTGCAGCAAAGGATTGATATAGCGCTTTTGAAGGCGTCCCGCGGGATCGCCGAGCATCGACGGCTGAAAGATATGCAGCATTTGAATGGCTGGCGCCGAATTGGGCGATTGCAGCGTGCTGTGCAAAACGCCGCCGTTGATAAAGCCGGCGGACCCTTCCTCAAAGCGCACGTGCTCATGAGCCGCGCGCGTTCGATAGTCAATCGCTCCCTGCTCCATGTAGAAAAGCTCAACTTCGGAATGCCAGTGCCAGGGGACGGAATTGCCCGGATAGCGAGCGAATTCTGCACGTTCGGCAATATAGGGCCAGTCTTCGGCGGTCTCGGGAAACGCTTCCTCGCGTCCTCCGCGGTGCAATTCTATGTGATCCATGTTTCGCATGGCACCAGTATAAAGCGCGATGGGCTTAGATTGCTCTTGCCTGTTCGGGGAACGCCTTGTCTAGGGATGCTTGGAGCTTTTCGAACGATGCTCGCAAGTTGAGGCTCTGATCGGCTGAGCGCTTGGTTTTTGTGGTGGGGGAGTCGAGGAGACCGTTTCTCTGTGTCGGGGGGAAGGAGAAAAGGTTTGCATGTTTTAGGGATGGCTGCTGTGCTGCGTCATTGGAAGAATGCATGCTTATGCGGCCTCCTCGATGTCCACCAAAAGATTGCGCTCGGGGTATGCTGCCAGGTCCCGTGCGCTGGCAGTATTATGCCGCGGCTGCTGCAAAGAAGCGCTAAAGAAAGGCTTAATGAGGTTTGACGTTGCGATGAAACCGCAGGTAAAAGCTATCGAGTAACACTCTTGAAAGGTTTTGGGCTTAAGAGCTTTCTAAGGTTTATGGCGCGGATGTGGCTCGCCTGTGTGGGGCGTGTGGACGGCTCGTTCCTAGCGCTGCGGCTCTGCGGCGCGCACCTGCTCGATGACCTTTTCCATCGTGGTGTCGATGCGGTCTTTTTTGAGCTCGCATTCCCAGATGGTTATGGGCGTCCAGCCCATTTGAGTGAGCGCTGCCACGGCGGCGCGATCGCGTTCGACGTTGCGACGGAACTTTGCCTCCCAAAACTCAACGTTGCGCTTGGGCTGGCTAGGGTTGCACTTGGGGCAGCGGTGCCAAAAGCAGCCGTTGACGAAGATGGCGATCTTGCGTCCGGGGAAGGCGATATCGGGCTTGCCGGGTACCTTCCATTCCAAACGATAGCCCGTAAGGCCCGCGGCTCGCAGGCGCTGGCGAACGAGCAGCTCGGGTTTGGTGTTCGCACGCTTGTTGCCCTTCATGGACTTTTTTATAGCGGCGCGACGGCGCACGAGTTCACGCTCGTCGGCGGAAAG
The DNA here is from genome assembly GCA_902494465.1 of uncultured Collinsella sp. GTDB lineage: Bacteria > Actinomycetota > Coriobacteriia > Coriobacteriales > Coriobacteriaceae > Collinsella. Next base: position 97 of record CABUTH010000050.1, on the reverse strand, counting down.
GTCCGAGGTGTCGATGCCATCCAGCAGGCCGGGCTTGGGGCGCTTTTTGCTGCGGCGCTTGGCTTTGCGCTTGGGTTTGGTAACGGGCTCGTCGGCT
>CABUTH010000049.1 GCA_902494465.1 uncultured Collinsella sp. | reverse complement strand
GGGGGGCACGCCCGGTCCCGTTCCGAACCCGGAAGCTAAGCCCCATCGCGCCGAGAGTACTGCGGGGTCAGCCCGTGGGAGGCCAGGGCGCCGCTGACCGGTGGACGGCACCGAGCCGTCATCGAACTTGGAAGGGGGAGGCCTCGCGGCCTCCCCCTTTTTTGCGTTTATGGGGCGTAAATGACTCTATTACACCAGACGATCTTATCGTTTTTGGTATTGAGCCTTTATTTAAAGAAGATAAATCGAATAACAAGGGCAACTGCTATGGCCACAATGATCAAAAGCAGGATTGTCAGTCGATGCTGCTTGCGTCGTTTACTTGATGAAACGAAGATTGATTTTCCCTGTTTTGGCGTTTCGAGATAGCGAGCCGAATGCGTCAAGGTTTGCTTTGGTCGAGGACCTCTTTGTTGATGAGTGGCGGATGCTTTCATCGGCTCATCACTAGCTGCGCTGTTTTTAGATAATGGTGCGTCTTTCAGATATACAGGGTCTCCCGAGGCGACGCCCATATGTTTACGCCCCGTTTGGGCATCCTCGAGTGTTTGATATCGATTTCTCGTCACATACTCGGGCTCCGGATCATTAATGGGCTCTTGCGAGATGTGGGGACGATGGAACCGTGGCGGCTGCGTGGAAGTATCTTCCCCCTGCGTCGGCATAAACATTTTGTTCTGGTTTTGGTCGTCCATGATGCCCTTTAGCTCGTTACCAACAACGTGTACGCGCTCATTGTAAGCCCCTTGTTATTTGTAGCTGGGGACATACTCGGTATTTAAGCTCTGGTTCAAAGAACCTTAACCTTCCTAAAACCTAAGTCATACGCACTTAGATATGCTTATAGTACTGGACTCAAAAAACTTTATAGTCGATGTATATATGAGCACTGGGTGGGCATATATAAGAGCGTCAAAAGAAGCCCCAGTCACCTGGAAGATGACTCGGCAGTCCTATAAAGGAGTGGTAAACATGGCAAGCATGGTTCCTTATCATTCGGTTTTTGGCGTTCGTCCCTCTGCAAGCTCGCTGTTCGATCTGTTTGATGATATGAGCGACCTAGCGAACAGCTCGATTGCCTCTAAGGCGTTCCCCGTTGACGTTGAGGATAAGGGCGATGGCTATGAGGTCAAGGCTTATCTGACCGGCGTCGCCAAGGACGATATCGATGTCGAGCTTAACGAGGGCCGTCTGTCCATTAGCGTGAATGTCGAGGAAGACGAGGAGAACGAGGGCAAGAACTTCCTGCAGAAGGAGTTCAGCTCGTACAGCGCGACGCGTGGCGTGTATCTTAAGGACGCTTCGAGCGAGGGCCTCTCGGCTAAGTACGCTGACGGCATCCTGACCGTTACGGTTCCCAAGATCGTCGAGAAGAAGAACGTTACGAAGATCTCCATCGAATAACTTCGTTGGTGTTCTTCGCTATTAAAAGACAACAAAAGGGGCTGGGAAGCGATTCCCGGCCCCTTTTGTTGTTTAGGACAGTCTATTGAATGGTTGCCGGTTGATACTGACTCGCAGGGCGTATCGAGAGTTTTCGCGATCCTTGGAGAAGGGTTGCGGAGCTGCCGACCTCGTCATCCAGGGTTGCGGCCAGAGCTTTGGCATAGCTTTTGACGGTAAGGCTCGGACGATTGTTATCTTGGCTGATATGCATGGCAATGAGCTGTTCGGTGCGATCGGTAACAAGTTCGCGCGCGGCTTCGGCGGCTTGGCCATTGGAGAGGTGTCCCCTTTCAGACAGGATGCGCTCCTGAAGAAAGCGGGGATATTCTCCCTCGCGCAGCATGGTCACATCGTGGTTGCTTTCGAGTGCGAGGACTCGACAATCTTTGAGGGTGTTCATGGCTTGGCTCGATAGCTCTCCGGTGTCGGTGGCAAAGCCGATGGAATCATCGAGGGTGTCGAATCGATAGCCGACTGGATTGATGACATCGTGTGACGTTGAGTAGGTTTGCACGTGGATGCCGGCAATGGATAGGGTGTCACCGGGATCGAATTCCTCGACAGGCAGATGCGAAAGATTTTCTTTGCTCGAAAGAGTGCCCCTGCTGGCAAAGAGGGGGCCGTGCCAGTGCTTGCACCAGACATCGAGGCCCTTGATGTGATCGCTATGCTCATGAGTAATGAGAAGAGCCGAGACGTTGTCTGCCGAGAGCCCCAGTTCTGCCATGCGCTTTAATGTCTCGCGGCGAGACAGTCCGTCATCGACCATAATGAGCCCCTGCGGGCCCTCGATGAGTGCGCAGTTGCCTTTAGAGCCACTGCCGAGGATATGAAGGTGCAGGCAAGACATAAGATTCCAAAGGATACAATGGGTGCGGACGAATATAGGAGGAAGCGAATGCCAACGGTATCACAGCATTATGGACACCATGCCGTGCCTGGGGCAGTCGATGAGACCCGGACGAGGCAGCAGGCTGCTCCTGTCGTGCTCATGGTATCAGGCGGCGCGGACTCGACGGCACTGCTTCTTATGGCGTGCACATCAAAGCTGGATATCCAAGACGGACGCGGTGTTGCCCCCATTGCTCGCGAGCGCCTGCATGTGCTGCATGTAAACCATCATCTGCGCGGCAAGGCGTCCGATGGCGACGAGGCCTTTGTGCGTGAGCTCTGCGCGCAATATGGTTTACCGCTGTGTGTGGAGCACGCTTATTTTGATGGGGAGTCGGGCAATATTGAGGCCGCGGCCCGCGAGGTGCGCTATGCCGCGGCGCGGAGGTATGTTCGCGAACTCTGCGCCCAGACGGGGGCGCCGCGAACGGCGGCTCGTATCTGCACCGCGCACACGTCTTCGGATCGCGCGGAAACGTTTTTGATGAACGCGATCAAGGGTTCGGGGCCCGCTGGTCTATCGAGCATTCCTCGCCGGAGGAATATCGTGGTGCGTCCCTTGCTCGACCTAACTCATGGCGAGCTCGTGGGCTATCTACAGGTACATGGTCAGCCGTGGCGTGAAGACGAGAGCAATGAGGATATCTCGTATCTGCGAAACTACGTGCGCCATCGAGTGATGCCGGTGGTGGCGCAGCGCAACGCGAGCGTCTGCAAGACGATTGGCGCCGCCTGTGAGATCTTGGGTGATGAAGATGCGTTTCTATCCCAGCTGTCGGCACAGGCGTTTCGAAGCTGTTTGCGCAAAGAGGCGGCGGGCGCGCTGGTGCTCGATGCCAGGCGCCTTGCTGCGGCCGAGGTGGTAATCGCGCGGCGCATCGTGCGACTGGCGATTAAGCGCATCGATCCGGACGCTCGTCCCGAGATGCGACATGTGGAGCGAGTCCTTTCCTGCGTTGCCGAGGGCGCCGGCTCGGTCACGCTTCCGGCGGGGATTGACGCACGCATTGAGTTTGGCATGCTGGCGTTTAAGGCGCCGGCGGCTCGCGAGGGCCTGGTCGCGGACTGGGTTACCGTACCCGGTCGTTTGCCGTTGGGCGGGGGGCGCATGCTGGTCGCAGAGCCGATGGCCGTTGAGCCGGGATGCGATATCGTGCGCCGCGCCCGCGAGCTTGCGGTTGCCGGGGAAGTGACAGCTTTGGTAGACGCGGCTGCCCTGGGTTTTGCCGGCAGCGATAGTGAGCGGATCCTGGCGGGCTCACGTGGCGAGATCCCTGCAGAGGCGCGATTGGCGCGCCTGTGGGTGGACGGTCCCGCACCGGGAGACGTGATGTGCCCGTTAGGAATGAGTGGCCGAAGCAAGAAGGTATCCGACTTGCTAGGCGAGGCTCGCATTCCCGTTTCCGAGCGCGCCGGCGTGCCCGTGGTGAGGACGGCGCCGGGAGGTGCCGTGGTGTGGGTCGCCGGAGTTCGCGCGGACGAACGTTTTAAATGCACGGCGGCGACGCGTGTGGCTTATCTGCTTCGCGTGGTTGACGCGGATTAGCCCCTCGCACCAGCTGTTCTGTGCGGCGTTGACGGTATTCCCGCGCTGATGGTGCGCGGGCTGGAAAATATACCCCGTGCGCTGCTAGAATGTGTAGTTCGCGTCCATACGGCGGTGTGTGGGCGATTAAGCACAAGAAAGGGTTGTCATGGCTTCTCAACATCCGGATATCGAGAAGGTTCTGTTTACGCAGGAGGATATCGACGGCATCGTTTCTCGCCTGGGCGAGGAGATCACTCGCGACTACGCGGGTAAGGATCTGGTGCTGATCGCGGTTCTGCGCGGTGCCGTTGTCTTTATGGGCGACCTGATGCGCAAGATTGAGCTACCGACCAACATCGATTTCATGGCTGTTTCGAGCTATGGCGACGGTGTGAAGTCTTCGGGCATCGTGCGTATCATTAAGGATCTGGATATCGACATCCGTGGTCGCGACGTGCTGATCGTCGAGGACATTCTGGACTCGGGCCTGACCCTCAAGTACCTGATGAAGAACCTCGAGAGCCGCAAGCCCGCTTCGCTGGAGGTCGCTGCCTTCCTGTGGAAGGACGTTGAGGACCGCACCTCGGCCATCACGCCCAAGTATGTTGGAACCCATTGCCCCGATGCCTTTGTGGTGGGCTACGGCCTCGACTATGCCGAGCGCTATCGTAACCTTCCGTATCTGGGCATTTTGAAACCGGAGGTTTATTCGTAAGATGCCCGACGACCATAACGATAACAATTCCCAGACTCCCCGGGAGCCTAAGATCCCGGGGATGCCCGGAGGCAAGAAGCCCACGCGTACGGGCTGGCTGTATTTTATTTTGGCTTGCGCGCTTCTGGGCTACGCCTTCTTTAACATGGGCTCCGGCTTTGCCAATTCCAGCAATACCGTTAAGCTCGCGACGAGCGAGATGGTGAGCGCCATCAAGCAGGATCGCGTCGAAGATCTGACCTATACGGTTCAAGACGGAAGCGTGACGGGTCATTACTGGAAGACGAAGAAGGACAAGGGCGATACGAGCGAGCTCAAGAGCTTCTCCTCGACCTATGTCGGCTCCGATTCGCTTGCCGAGCTCATGTCGGAGCACCCCGATACCAAGTACATCGTCAACACCAACGATCCCGATTTTTGGGGCGACTTGGCGATGAGTGTGCTTCCGACGATCGCCCTTATCGCCATCATGTTCTACTTTATGCGCCAGATGATGGGCGCCAACAACAGGAACATGCAGTTTGGCAAGACCAACGCCAAGACCAACGAGGCCACACGCCCCAAGGTCAAGTTTGAAGACGTTGCCGGCGTGGACGAGGCAGTCGAGGAGCTCGAGGAGATCCGTGACTTTTTGAGCGATCCGGATCGCTATCGCAAGCTGGGCGCCAAGATCCCGCGTGGCGTGTTGCTGGTTGGCCCTCCGGGCACCGGTAAAACGCTGCTGGCCAAGGCCGTTGCCGGCGAGGCGGGCGTGCCGTTCTTTAGCATCTCGGGTTCCGACTTTGTCGAGATGTTCGTAGGTGTCGGCGCCAGCCGTGTGCGTGACCTCTTTAAGGAGGCCAAGTCCCAGGCCCCGTCGATCATCTTCATCGATGAGATCGATGCCGTGGGACGTCAGCGCGGAGCTGGCTTGGGCGGCGGTCACGACGAGCGCGAGCAGACGCTCAACCAGCTGCTGGTCGAGATGGACGGCTTTGAGGAAAGCGAGTCGGTCATCCTGATCGCCGCGAGCAACCGTCCTGACATCCTGGATCCGGCATTGCTGCGTCCCGGCCGTTTTGACCGTCAGGTTACGGTCGACCGTTCGGATGTGAAGGGCCGCGAGCAGATCTTGCGCGTGCATGCCGAGAACAAGCCGATGGACGAGGACGTTAAGTTTGAGAAGCTCGCCCAGATGACCGTTGGCTTCACTGGTGCCGATCTGGCAAATCTGCTCAACGAGTCTGCGCTGTTGGCTGCCCGCCGCCATCGTTCCGTGATCTCGATGGACGAGGTCGAGGAATCGATGGAGCGCGTGATTGCCGGACCGCAGCGCAAGGGTCGCGTGATGACCGAGGCCGAGCGCACCACGATTGCCTACCACGAGAGCGGTCACGCCCTGGTGGGTCACATCCTGGAGCACTCCGATCCGGTCCACAAGATCTCGATCGTCAGCCGCGGCCAGGCTTTGGGTTACACGCTGCAGCTTCCGCAGGAGGACCACTTCCTCAAGACCAAGAACGAGATGCTCGACGAGCTCGCCGTGTTCTTGGGTGGCCGCGTTGCCGAGGAACTCATGTGCGACGACATCACGTCGGGCGCGAGCAACGATCTGGAGCGCGCGACCAAGATGGCGCGCGAGATGGTCACGCGCCTGGGCATGAGCGAGGAGCTTGGAACGCAGGTGTTTGGCGAGGCGCAGCATCAGGTGTTCCTCGGTCGCGATTACGCCGATCATCAGGACTACTCTGAGGAGACGGCGCGTCGCATCGACATTGAGGTCCAGCGCATTATGCGTGAGGCCCATCGTCGTGCGGTCGAGATCCTGGATGCCCGTCGCGATCAGCTCGACCTGATGGCCAAGGTGCTGCTCGAGCGCGAGACCGTCGAGGGCGATGCCGTGAACGCCCTGCTCGACAACGAGTGGGATGTCTACCTTGAGCGCGAGGGCGATATCCTGGCGGCCAAGGAGGAGCGAAACGCCAAGGCGGCCGGCATGCCGACCAAGAAGCGTGCGCCTCACATGAGCGAGGAGGAGCTGGCGGCTGATGCCGCGGCATTTGCGCAGGCGGCTATGCAGGAGGATGCCGAAGCCGCATCCGATGATGCCGATGATGACTGTGCCGTCAATGCCGGTGCCGACACCGACAAATAGTTCTTGTAACAAAAGCCTCCGCGGGGAGACCTGCGGAGGCTTTTTCTTTTGAGCGATATGAGGCCGTCTGTTGATTGGGGACAGACTTAAATGAGCGTTTTCACGCATTTAAGTCTGTCCCCAATCAACATTGCTGCGGCACTTTGCTCAACTAAAGCGTACAATACCGCCTATGCGAAAGGGGAACAGATGATCAACGAAACTATGTATGCTCGCGGTGCGGAAAGCTCCATCATCCGCGAGATTTTTAGCTATGGCCTTGAGCGCAAGGCGCAGATCGGTGCGGAAAACGTATTCGATTTTTCGCTGGGCAATCCGAGCGTTCCGGCACCCACTGCTGTGGCGGAGTCCATTAAGAAGGCCCTGGAGCTGCCGAGCGACCAGTTGCACGGCTACACGCCCGCACCGGGCCTGCCGCAATGTCGTGCCGCTGTGGCCGAATCGCTCAACCGCCGCTTTGGCACGAGCTATGAGGGCAAAGACGTCTTTATGACGGTGGGCGCCGCGGCTTCGCTCACCTGCACGCTCAACGCGATTACCAATCCGGGCGACGAGGTCATCGTTATCGCCCCGTACTTTCCGGAGTATCGCGTTTGGATTGAGAAGGCCGGCTGTACGTGTGTTGAGGCGCTCGCCGATGAAGATACGTTCCAGCTGAGCGTGGACAACGTGCTCAAGGCGATCAGCGATAAGACGGCGGCCGTCATTATCGACTCGCCCAACAACCCGACCGGTGCCGTCTATACGCGCGACACGCTGACGCGACTGGCCAATGTTCTGCGCGAGGCCAACGCTCAGCGCGATCCCGAGAATCCGATTATGCTCATCTCGGATGAGCCGTACCGCGAGATCGTGTACGGTGCCGAGGTGCCTTGGGTGCCCTCGATCTACGAGAACACCGTGGTGTGCTACTCGTATTCTAAGTCGCTTTCGCTGCCGGGCGAGCGCGTGGGATGGATCCTTGTTCCCAATACGAATCCTCAGGCAGATCGTCTAATGCCCGCCGTTGCCGGTGCCGCCCGTACGCTGGGCTTCGTGTGCGCGCCGGCGCTCTTTCAGCGCGTAATTATCGACTGCATCGATGAGCCGAGTGACGTTGAGGCCTATGCACGCAACCGCACCGCGCTTACCGACGCACTAGCGGAGTATGGCTACACCTATGTTGAGCCGGATGGCGCGTTCTACCTATGGGTGAAAGCGTTGGAGCCCGATGCGAATGCGTTTTGCGAGCGCGCAAAGAAGTATGAGTTGCTTGCGGTTCCCTCGGACAGTTTTGGTATGCCGGGTTGGTTCCGCCTGGGCTATTGCGTGAGTTACGAAACGATTGTCAATTCGCTACCCGCTTGGAAACAGTTGGCGGACGAGTATCGTTAAAAGTAAAGCGCTCTGTCTACAATGTTTTACGTGAAACGGGGTTTGGTGTTAAGCCGGACCCCGTTGTCATGGACGTTGTGTCTTTGGGATGGAGTGGTTTTACGACTATCGAAGGCTATGCGTACAATGAATATAAGCGACGGCCGTGCCAGATAAGGAGACCTGATGCCCTACCTGCTTTCTTGTGACATTCATACCCATACGATGTTCTCTGCGCATGCATATTCGACCATTGAGGAGAATGTGTACTGGGCGGCAGAGCGTGGTCTGCAGGTGCTCGGATCTGCCGACCATTTGAGCTCTATGGTTACGGCTTGCCCCAATGACCTGCGCAGTTACCAGTTCTTTATCAACCAGGATATCTGGCCGCGCATTTGGAGCGGCGTGCTGGTGCTGCGTGGTGCCGAGGCCGATATCGTTTCGCTGGACGGAAGCCTGTTTGGCGAGGACACTCTTGTCACGCTCGATATTGCCGGCGATTCGTACAGCCGTCAGCATTCACTGTTCGATTTGGTTACGCGTAATTTGGATTATTTGGTTGCAAGCGTGCATAATCCGCAGATTGCTGAGGGCGCGACGCTGGCCCAGACGACCGAGATGTATATCAATGCCCTGGAGCACCCCAAGGTGTTCATGCTGGGCCACACGGGGCGTTCGGGCGTGCCGTTCGATATCGACGAGGTGCTGTTGGCAGCTAAGGCCAAGCACAAGATTATCGAGATCAACAACCATAGTCTTGAACACGGTATCGACACTGAGCATTGGGTCGTATGCCGCAAGATCGCCGAGCGCTGCGCCGAGCTGGGCGTGGGCATTGGCGTTTCGACCGATGCGCACATTGGCATGGCCATTGGCAAGCTCGATCACGCGCGCAAGATGCTCGACGAGATTCACTTCCCGCTGGATTTGATCGTGACGCGCGACCGCGAGACGCTGCTGCGCGAGATGGCGGCAGCCGGCGTGTGCGATCTGCGCAAGGGGATGTAGCGGAGTTTATAAACCAAGCGAAGGGGGCGGCCCAGGCGGGTCGCCCCCTTTCTTGTCCCAAAAATCTACTGAGGTTGGTTAGCGGCGTTCGAGGACCGCTACGGTTTCGGTGTGGTCGGTGTGAGGGAACATGTCGACGGGCGTGATCTTGAGCAGGCGATAGCCTCCGTCGAGGAGCTGATGCAGGTCGCGCTCTTGAGTTACGGGGTTGCAGCTGATATAGGTGATGCGGCGCGGCTTAAGCGCGCAGGCAGCTTCGAGGAACTCGGGCGTGGAGCCGGCGCGCGGCGGATCGATGGAAAGGACATCGACCCGCTCGTTGTTATCGGCGGCATCCAGGATGTAATCGGTGGCGTCGTCGGCCATAAACCAAGCGCTGCGGGTGAGGCCGTTGAGCTCGGCATTGCGACGTGCGTCGGCAATGCCCGCCGGGTTGCGCTCAACGCCGAGCAGCATAATGCCGATACCCTTGTTCTGGGCATCTTTAGCTGCGCAAAGACCGATGGTACCGCTACCGCAATAGGCATCCATGAGTACGTCGCCCTGCTGCAGGTCCATGCCGTCAATCGCGAGCTGATAGAGCAGCTCGGTCTGCTGCGGGTTGGTCTGGTAGAACGCGGTGGGGGAGATATCGAACTCGCAGCCGAGCAGCTGGTCGCGCATGCACTCGGCGCCATATACAATGCGGGTTTCCTCGCCGAGGATGGCGTTGCCGGGGCGTCCGTTGATGTTTTGGGCGACGGTGACGATGTGCGGATTGAGTGCGGCGACAGCCTCAAAGAACTCCTGCGCATGCGGCAAGTCGCGCTGAGCGGTCACGAGCGTGACCATGACCTGGTCGGTACGCCAACCGCAGCGGACGACGGCATAGCGAAGCAAACCAAGATGCTTGTCCTCATTAAAGGCGGGAATATGCAGCCGCTCAGCTTCGCGTGCGATGCCGTTGAGAATCTGACGGGCGCCCGGTGCCTCGACAGGACACTCGGGTACGGCAACGATCTTGTGCGTGCCGCGCTCAAAGAAACCGCAACGGACAGCGCCCTCCTTACCGGGAGCAAAGGGAGTGGCGGCCTTATGGCGAAAACCGCGCGGCGCAGGATATTTGCCCGGGTCGCCCAGGGTGACACCCATACCACGAATAGGATCTACAGCAATGCCCTCACGCGCACAAAGCGAAGCAAAAAGCTCCTCCATAGCAGCCTGCTTGGCGGCGAGCTGCTTCTTATAAGGACGATTGAGCGCCGTACACCCACCGCAAGCTTTCATGATGGAACAAGGAGACTTGGGATCAACGGCCTTGCGCGCAGACGGAACCGGATTCTTATACGGGCGCTTGGAGCGAGTCTGAGATGCCGTATCCTCGCTCCGACGAGAGCCGGGACGCTTGGCCTTAGCCTTGCCCTTGGCCGACTTAGCCTTCGCGTCCTGAGACGACTTGGATTTCTGAGAAGTTTTTTTCTCCTCTGACCCCTCAGCCGCCTCGATCAAAGCACGACGAGCCTTACGCTCCGCACGAGATTCTGCCATGAATTAACCCCACTAATTTACAAATTGAAATCTGAAAGCATTGTACCGTGCCAAGCTAGCGGACGATATACAAGCGCCTATTTCATGTCAGTGATAAGTCCAACGATGTTTGCCCGGCGTGGGCGGGGAGCGGCGCGTAATTAAGTTTATCGCGAGTTCCGCACGCAAAGGAAAGCACTTAATGTGCTTTCCGTCTTGCGCAGGACTGTAG
>CABUTH010000048.1 GCA_902494465.1 uncultured Collinsella sp. | reverse complement strand
CGGCAAAGATCACCGCGATGGGCAGCATCGACAGGATGCCCTGTGCCTGCATGGTGGCGTTGGCCATGAGCACCAAAAAGCCCACAGCCGAGATGGCCGAGCCAATTTGGGGGGCCAGGCCAGCCGCCGCTCCGATCGCGATGGCCGCAATGACCAGGCCGGGAAGCGCCGCGACCCCGGCCGTTTGCATCAGCAAAAAGCTAAAGGTGCCGCACGTTAGCGCCGAGATAGTGCGCATGGTGTAGTCGCGCGCATGGCTCCAGCGCGTGCCCGCCCAGCCGAGTGCGGGGTCGACCTCGATGGCGTCGTCCTCGTAGTGCGACGGCTCGATATCGTCGAGCTCCTGCTCGTCATCCGAAAGTTCGCCAACCATTTGCTCCAGGCTGCGACGGCCTTCGCGCACGCTGCCCAGACTGGCAAGGAGCTGGTCGCAAAATGCCTCGATGCTGTTGGGGCGGTCCTGCGGCATGGGGGAGAGCGCGCTCATGAGCGCGGCCTCGGCTCCCGGGGGAAAGTGTGGTATCAGCTCGCTGGGATAGGTGGCGCCGCCGATGATGCGGCCGAGCGAGTCGGCGGGCGTTGCCGCCATAAAGGGAGCGCTGCCGCACAGGCCCTCGTAGATCACACAGGCGAGGGCAAAGACATCGGCGCGCTCGTCGACCGTGCCGGTCTCGATATCGAGCTGCTCGGGCGGCATGTAGCCGATGGTGCCGCCGCGTGAGCCGCCAAAGCCACCGGCGGACGACAGTCGCGCCATGCCAAAGTCGGTGAGCTTTACATTGCCCGAGTGGTCGATGAGCACGTTGGCGGGCTTAATGTCCAGGTGGAGTACGCCATTACTATGGGCGAAGGTGAGTGCCTGGCCCAGGGCATCGGCAATGGCCGCGGCCTCGTCAAAGGTAAGTGAGTGGCCGTCCACGCGGTGCAAAAACTCGGCCAGCGACATGCCATCGACATATTCCATAACCAGGTAGGCATAGGCTGTGTCGTGTGTAAAGTCGATGACCTGCACGATATTGGGATGTTGAAGCATGGCGGCAGTGTGCGCCTCGCGCAGGACATCCATGATGTCGCTGGCGGGCATGCCGGCACCGTTGATAAGGGGGATGCGCTTAATGGCGACGCGGCGGCGCAGGTGCGTGTCGCGGCAGATCTCGATGGAGCCAAAACCGCCGGTCGCAAGTGTCTCGAGCGGCTGGTACCGCTTGAGCAGCTCGCGAGAGCTGGTGCCCTCCAAGGGAACGTCCGGCGAGAACCGGGCGGTATGTTGCGAGAAAAGCGGCATGGCCAACCCTCGTGCGTTTAAAGTTCGTTTGCGAGTGGCGGGCGCGGAGCCGAGCCATTCGCGGTGGCATAGATGCTGCTAGTGTAGCACGCTCGGGTGCATGGGGAGGATAGCGGGATGCGAGGCTGTCTGTCTGGTTTGGTCTTAGCGCTTCTTCTTGTTCTTCTTCTGCTTGCGTTGCTTGCCTTTGGTCTCCTGGGGCTTGTCGCCCTGCTTGGCCTCGGCGGCGGCCTTCTCGGCCTTCATCTTCTTGCGTTTGGTCTCGATGCGGAGTTTTTTGTTGATGCGCGCCTTGAGGAAGGGGCCAAACTGCTCGGCATCGCCGCGAACAAAGGTGTCCTTGGGGATCGTCACGCCCTGGTCGGCGAACATGGCCACAAAGATGCGCTCGCCGTCGAGCACGTGGTCGAGCTTCTCAAACGGGAAGAACTGCGACTTGCCGCTCTTGCCCCAAACCATCAGGCCGTCCTCGTTGGCAGCGACGCGGCGATAGCGGCCACCCATGGACTCGTCGGCCTCGACGGCGTCGATAAAGTCGCGGGCGAGGGTGTGGTGCAGGTTTTTGCTCCACCAGGCCAAAAAGGCGCCGAATACGATCAGGACGACGCCAAACTTGATCCAGTTGCCGCCGGCCACCAGCATGCCGATGCCGATGAGCGCGGCAATCGCGGCGGCGACATACAGCGAGCCGCGACGCCTGGGCGAGGCGACCAGGCGGGCGAAGTCGGTGACCAGGTCGTTTTCGTACTGGTACTCGTTGAGGTACAGGATGCCGTCGTCGGCTGCGGCCTGCTCCTCGAGCGCGACCTCGACCTGGTCGGCTGCTTCGGAGGGAACGAGGTTGCTCTCTGCGTCTGCCATGCTCTTTGGACTCCTATCGCGGCGGGCTCGCCGTACGGGTTATTATGAATGCAGTATGCCGTGCGACCGCATGGCCGCCGCGGCAACAAGACTCAGTATACCCGGGGGAGCACCCATGGAATCGTTGTACCGAAAGTATCGCCCGCTCACCTTCGACTCCGTGGTGGGCCAGCAGCATATCGTCTCGACGCTCGAGCACGCCATCACCGAGGGACGCCTGTCCCATGCGTACCTGTTCTGCGGTCCGCGCGGCACGGGCAAGACCACCATGGCGCGCATCCTGGCCAAGGCGCTGCTGTGCCGCAATGCCGAGGCGGCGCGCGCCGAGGGTGCAAGCGGCTGCATGCCCGACGGTACTTGCGAGGAGTGCGAGCTCATTGCCGAGGGTAACCACCCCGATGTCTACGAGCTCGATGCCGCCTCCCGCACGGGCGTGGACAATGTGCGCGAGGAAATCATCAACTCCGTCAACTTTGCCCCGGTGCGCGGCAAGTACAAGATCTATATCATCGACGAGGTCCACATGCTCACGACGGCGGCGTTCAACGCGCTGCTCAAGACGCTTGAGGAGCCGCCGGCACACGTGATCTTTGTGCTGTGCACCACCGACCCGCAAAAGATTCTGGAGACCATCCTCTCGCGCTGCCAGCGTTTCGATTTCCATCGCATCGGCAACGAGGATATTGAGCATCGCCTGGCATACGTGTGCGAGCAGGAGGGCTTCGATTACGACGACGAGGCGCTGGCTATCGTGGCGCGCCATGCCAAGGGCGGCATGCGCGACGCGCTCTCCACGCTGGAGCAGCTGAGCGTCTTCGGCAACGGCACCGTGCATGCGGACGATGCCCGCTCGCTTTTGGGCGAAGTTTCGGACCAGATTCTGGGCGAGTTTGCGCGCGCCATTGCTAATCGTGATGTCGCCGAGCTATATGGGCTTATTCGCGCGCAGGTCGAGGAAGGCAACGATCTGCTGGAACTGACGCGCGACCTGGTGGCGCACGTGCGCGACGTGTATGTTGCCTGCGTTGCCGGTGCCCGTGCCGAGTTGTTTGAGGGCGGCGCCGAGCAGGCCGAGGCGCTTGCTGCCGAGGCCGCTGCCTTTGGCGAGCATCCTGCCGACCGCCTGGCCCGTGTGCTGACGGTGCTCGACGATGCCGCACTGGAGATGAGGGGCGCGAGCGACGTGCGCCTGGTGCTCGAGATCGCCTGCACGCGTCTGGCGCGTCCCGAGGCTGATTTAACGATTGAGGCATTGGCCGAGCGCGTGGCACGCCTGGAGGCCATGGTTGCCAACGGCGCCGTGCCGGCGAGCGTGGCTGCTGCTCAGGCCGCCGCGCCTGCAGCATCCGTACCTGCTGCTGCCCAGCAGCCGACGCTAATTTCGGGCGCCCGTGCTGCCGCTCCGACGGCATCCGCTGCCCCCGCTGCTACGTCCGCGCGCCAGGGCGGTATGCCTTGGGACCGTGGTGCTGCCGCTCCGGCGGCTCAGCCTGCGCCCCGTTCTGCGTCCGTGTCAGTTTCCAAGCCTGCAGCGCCTGCACCTCAGCCTGCGCCGGCTCCGACGTCTCAGCCCGTTGCGGCCCCCGCGCCTGTCACCGCTCCGGCACCTAAGCCCCAGTCCAACAATGCCGCCCAGGTTGCCGCCGCCGGTGCTGCCGAGACGCCCGCGGTCGAGGATGCCGGAGAGCTGCAGCGCAAATGGGTCGAGGTTGTCGAGCGCGTCAAGGCGCGTCAGGCTTCCTACGCAGGGCTTTTGCTCAACGCCCGCGCCACGGCCGACGACGGCTCCAAGCTCACCGTCTCGTTCCCTGCGGGCTCGACCTTTGCCATCAAGATGCTCGGCCGCGCTGACACGCAGTCGGTGGTCCTGCCGACGGTCTGCGCGGTCTTCGGTCGTCGCACCGTCGACTACGTCCTGGACGGAGGTGGCACGCCGGCTCCTCAACATGAGGAGCATTCTCCATCTGCACGGGCTGCGGCATCTGCGGACCCGCAACCCGTGTCCTCGGCGGCCCCTGTATCCTCGAGCGCCAGCGCGCCGCAGCAGCAAGCGGCACCGGTAGCGGCATCGACCCCGTCGGCGCCTAAGCCAGCCGCGGCCAAATCGGCTGCTCCGGTCCCCGCGCCCAAGTCTGCCGCTGCGCCTGCGCCCAAGTCATCCGACCTGGGCAAGGCCCCCTGGCTGCGCTCGGACAACCCTGCCGGCGCTCCCGCCACGGGCAAGCTCCCGACTGAGCCTGCGCCCCGCGCGCCCGAGCGCGCGTCCGCTCCCAAGGCTCAGCCGTCCGCGCAGTCTGCACCGTGGGAATCCGAGCAGGTGCCCTACGACGATGCCATGGTCGCCGGTTTTGCCGCCGATGCAGGCGGGGACGATCTGCCTCCGTTCGACGTGCCGGGTGCGACGCCCGCGCCCAAGCCCGCTGCAGCTGCCCCCAAAGAGGAGGGCGCTCCTGCGGCTCCCTGGGAGTCCAACCCCGGTGCGGGCAGCCCCTTCGGCCATCAGGGCGCAGCCCCGAGCATCCCGCAGACCGAGGACGAGGCCAAAGCCCTCATCCGTAGCGTCTTCGGTCAGTCCACCATCTTCAAGCCGGTGGAGTAGCTGTACAGGCGGGTATACTGCTCAAGAAGAGACGTCTTTGAACGGAGCGAGCTTATGATGTGGGAATATGTCCGCCTTGAGGACGATACGCAAGTTTCGTATTCCGAAGTCCGTGAGGACAACACGGTGAAGGTTGTTGTGGAGCGCCCGCGCGATTGGGGTTTTGACACGGCGGAGTGCATCTTGCCGGCATTCAATTGGGTGTCACGCGAGGGCTTTAGCGAAGCGGACCTCAAAGAACTCGATGATTTCGTGCGTAACAATGCCCCGCTCATCTTGCGTTTTGCTTACGAAGGCGGACGGGTCTATGCCTAGTCTTTTCCGACTCGGGCCGTACATCATCTTTTTCTGGACAGGGGAGAACGGCGAGCCCGTCCATGTTCATATCGCGGTCAAGCGCCCCACCGCCGAGGCGACCAAGATATGGCTTACCCGCTCCGGCGGATGCAAGCTGGCCCATAACAAGGGCGATATTCCTGCTCGGGATTTACGCGATATCATGCAGTTTGTTTCATCTAACCATGCGCTGATTTGCAAACGCTGGAAAGAAACAACCGGTGGGCTGTCGTTTTACTGTTAAGAGTCGCTTGCCGGACTTATGGCCTCTAGCTCTTCTGGGGCTCTTTGCCTGGGCGCATCTGTATTTCGGACATGTGGAGCGTGGTGCCGCGTATCTCGCATTCGAGCAGGCAGATGCGTGACGGTCGGCCCAGGGTGCTGAGGTCGACACGATACGTCGCGCGGCTGTCCGTGTACTCGACTTGCTCGGCGTTGAGGGTTGCTCCGATTGTCAAGAAAGCGCCTGGTTCGGCATCGACAATCTTGGAGTCCTTTATCTTGACCTTGAACTCTTGGTAGAGGGACGGGCTGTTGTAGTAAATGGTTCGGGTTCCATCGGTGCACTCATCGGTCGCTTCCCATTTGACGGTGGGCTGGTCCGAGCTGGCTACTAACAGTTCTGCTCCAAAGGCTATAGCGTGGGTGACGACAACCAGCAATGCCCAGCCGGCAAAGAGATAGATAACCAAATATAGAGCGGGGTGTTTTGAGCGGATGTTTTGGAGCGCGTCGGGGGCATTCATGGGGCACCTCCAAATTGCTATCTATGACAATCAAATTATACCCTGTCGCCATGTGCGCCGCCTCGAGCAGCGGTTCGGCATTTAGCAATTTAGTGGCACACATGAAATGCCGATTTCGGCTCTACTAGATTTGCTTGAGATTTTATGCAACCTTGCATAATTCGACCTTGCATAATCTTGGGCGGTGCGTTTCGCTAGAGGACATGTATATCGACTGAGGTAACACGTCCGCCCCGCTCGCTGGCCTCGCGCCGTGGTACGATTTTTGAGTTTGAAAGTCCCGCCGTGCTCCGGCTGCCCTTGCAGCTCGGCGTGCGGCCGCACGTAAAGGAGCCATCATGGCCGGTATGAACATGCAGCAGATGATGAAGCAGGCTCGCAAGATGCAGGAGCAGCTTGCCGCCGCGCAGGAGAACCTCAAGTCCCAGACCGTCGACGCCTCTGCCGGCGGCGGCATGGTCAAGGTGACCGTTAACGGCGAGATGGAACTCGTCAACCTCACCATCGATCCCGATGCGCTCGATCCCGAGGACGTCGACATGCTGCAGGACATGATTATGGCTGCCGTCAACGAGGCCGTTCGCGGCGTCAACGAGCTCGCCAACAAGCAGATGGGCGCCATCACCGGCGGCCTCAACATCCCGGGCATGCCGTTCTAAGACGCGCATATATATGAGTGCTAACCATAGCCTGCAAAAATTGCTCGATGAGCTGGGTCGCCTGCCGGGCATTGGTCCCAAGTCGGCTCAGCGCATCGCCTATTACCTGTTGGAGGCTGACGCCGAGGAGGCGCGCCGCCTGGCCGAGGCCATCCTGGAGGTTAAGCAGGAGGTTCACTTTTGCAGCCGTTGCTTTAACTACGCCACGGCCGACGAGTGCTCCATCTGCCAGGATTCGATGCGCGACACCACTCGCATTTGCGTGGTGGGCGAGCCGCGCGACGTCCAGGCAATCGAGCGCACGGGCAGCTACCACGGTCTCTACCACGTATTGGGCGGCGTGATCAGTCCCATGGACAAGATTGGCCCCGAGCAGCTGCACATTCGCGAGCTGCTGGCACGCTTGGGCCACGAGGACATCCACGAGGTCATCATCGCCACCAACCCCAATATTGAGGGCGAGACCACGGCGAGCTACCTGGCTCGCACTATCAAGCCGCTGGGCGTTGAGGTGTCGCGTCTGGCGAGCGGCCTGCCCGTGGGCGGCGACCTGGAGTATGCCGACGAGCTTACGCTTGGGCGCGCCATCGAGGCCCGTCGCACGATTTAGGTGGCGAGCCTGCTCCTGCCGTATGTTTTCCTCGCGACGCACGGGGTAGTCATAATTTCCCCGTGCGACTGTAAGTTTGTTGTGCAACAAAGATGCTTTGTATCCGCTTATCGCATGGATGCTTCCACTCGCATCCTTAATTTGCCCATTCGTTGCGCAACCTTTTGGGTTCGCTGATACACTCAAATATGGATTCGAATGAATGCGCCGCTCCCGAGCGGCGTGTTTTTGTTGGAGGAGAACGCATGCGGCCCGGTGGCACTCAGACAAAGCGCGGCGCCGCGGTGCGCATGCGACGCCGACTGGGCTTGGCGCCGCGGGCGTACGCACTGCTGTCTTGCTCGCTGGTGCTGGTCATAGCTGGCGTTTCTGCCTATGGCATGACCGTGCCGTCCATGATACAGGCACATGCCGCACGCGAACCGCGCGTAGGGCATGAGGTCAAAAGTGACCTGGGCACCACGACTGGATATGCTTGGGCAAGTGTGGTCGCGCATATTGTGTTTGGCACTGACGACGCGGACGGCGCCGAGGCCCCGGACAACGAAGTCACGCTTGCCAATGGCAAAACCATCGTGCTCACCAACACCAAGATCATCGATCGGTTGTCCAACAATAGCGTGGCGGCAACGGTGAATAAGGTCGAGCAGCAGAAGGAGCAGGACGCCCAGCAGTCTGGAAAGCCCGGTAGCTCGGATACTTCTGGCTCCGGCTCGGATTCGTCGAGTTCGGGCGGCGGCTCTGGGTCGGGTTCCTCTGCCGGAGGGTCTGGAAACGGCGGCTCGACGGGCGGCAACACTGACAACGATGCAAACTCCGGTGGCCTTTCCGCTGCTGAGGAAGAGAGCATTCACAGTTGCCTTGTGACCAAGTACAACATGCTCGACGGCTATGTTTCTCGTGCCAATGACGTGGTTTCGACCTATAACTCTACGGGAGATCCCAGGCCGTGCGACAGCCTGGTCGGGGAGATGTTTGTCATTCGAGCCGAGTTCGGTCGTCAGACATTCTCGCCCCGGTCAAAGTGGTATCAGCAGTATGCCAATCTGTGGGGCTGTTACACCAACCTATGTCAATGGGTCGGCCATTACGGCGATGATGACGTCGCGCTCGGTAACTTCAACAATAACGTGGCGGCGCTTGCCCTATGATGACCGATCTTGCATCCACCACACCACAATCACTCGGTCGCGATCCCATGGTCGGCCTGCGCCTGGCGCGTGTCGACGGGTTTGAGCCGGCCATTGCGCTCGGTCAGGACGAACTGCCTGCCTATCTGCGTCGTTTTACGATACTGTTTGCCGACGATGCCACCATGCGCCGTGGCGGTATCGGCCGCGTGACGCGTGCCGTCAACGCCCAAGGCGAGGCCGTGGCACTCAAACAGCTCATCTTGCCGACGCGCGATGAGTTTGACGATGCCGCCGCCCATGAGGCGCTGGTCGCCAAGTTCAAAGCGGCGTTTCGCGAGGAATACGAATGCCATCGCGCCCTTTCGGGCCTTAAGGGCTTTCCCCGCCTCTATGGCTGGGGCGAGGTTGACGGTGTGCCTGCAATTGTCATGGAATGGGTCGAGGGCGAGACGCTCGCCCGCTTGCGCTCGCGCTTTGCCGTGGACGATGCCGGCCGCCTATCGCCGCTTGTGGCGGCGCGCTTGGGGCGCGACCTGTTCGACCTGCTCTGCCGCATGAGCCTGGTGGGGGAGGGCTTTGTCCATCGCGATATCTCACCCGCTAATATTATGGTGCGTACGGCGCGTCTACCGCTTGACCGGCAGCTTGCCGAGGGCACCTTTGACCTGTGCCTGATCGACTTTGGCTCGTCGCTGGCGCTCGAGCCTGCGTCGGCCGTGGCCGGTACCGGCGGCAAGGCGTCGTTTACGGAGCGTTATGCCACGCTGCGTCGCGCGACGGTTGCCTATGCCCCGCCCGAGATGCTCACCGACGATATTCCCGACCTGCGCGCTTTGCGTATGTCGCCGGCGATTGACGTTTATGCCGCGGCAAGCACGGTTTACGAGCTCATTGCCGGCGTCGTGCCATACGAAGCCGCGCCGAGCACTTCGGGTACCTCGGGTTCGCGCAAAAAGACGCGCGACATCGCCAGCCCCTACCGTCTCAAGATGGACACGCGGCCCGACTATCCCATCGGTGCCCATGCGCCCGGTTGCGATTTGACTCAGCTGCTTCGTCGTGAGCCCGATGTGGCGCTCGCCGCGGCCGAGCAGGCCCAGCAGCTGGGGCTTGAGCCGGATTCCGAAGAGCTGCGCGATGCGCTGGCGTTTGTCGATGCCCAGCTGTTCGACGTGGTGATGGCCTGCCTGTCCAGTCATCAAAAAGATCGTCCCGAGCCGGCGGCGGTCGAGGCGGCGCTCTCGGCGTTTTGTGACCACTATGCGCAAAATATCGGTCGTTCGCTCCGCGGCGAGCCGCTCACGCCGTGCCCCATGGATGCGTCCGGCCGCGCGGTTCGTCGCGCGCTGATGGTCGGCGCGTCGGTCGTTTGTGGCGTGGTTTGGACTGTGGTCGTGGTTTCGGCCGCGCTGCTGGCGTCGGGCGCCCGCGTGACGGCGACTTTGGGATCGCTCGTGTGGTCTGGGTCGCTACCGGGTATTATTGCCGCACTGGCGTTGGCGCTGCCCGGCATAGCCGGCGTTGCCGCGGGGGCACTTGCGCGCGATCGGCGCTCGGGCTTCCTGCAGGGTGTGCTTGCGCTTTCTGCCTGCGAGGTTCCGGTGCTGGTTGTGGCTGCATGTAGCGTATTTTCCCAACGCGCCGTGATGGGCGGCCTTGTTGCCGCTCTGGTTGCAACCTATACGCTTACGTGGTTTTTGCTTGCGATGGGCTTTGCCTTTGAACTTCCCGTTTCGGCACCGCGACGCACAAAAGCCCAGATGGTGACTCCGCTTGCCGGTGGAGCCGCAGCTGCCCGTACTTTTGGCGGACCTGTCGAAGTATCGTCCGATTCTATTTCTACGACCAAGGAGGCCTAGGTCATGGCATCTCAAGTTGAGCTCACCCCATGCGGGGCCATGTTTGACATCTTTAAGCGCGCAGCGCATCTGAGCCATATCGAGCTGTGCGGCTTGGTGCTTTCGTCCCGTCCGCTCGCCGACGGCCGCAGCCCGCAGAGCCGAGCCGCCGATCGCTCTTGGGTTTCCCGCTTTATCGTTCGCGCGCCGGTCGGCACGCTTCAGCAGCGCTACTTTGCCGAATACGGTACCTCGGCTGCGCGTATTATGTCGCAACTGGCCCTGCGCCAGCGCAATCCCATGGACTCCACGGCTGTGATCAATATGGTGTGCGGTCCTGCAGGTGAACCGATGGTACGCGCGCTCGAAGAGTGCCACCAGGACACGAATCTCTATCGCAACGCGCTCGATCGCCTGTCCCAGGCGGCGGAACTCATGCCCGCCGAGCGCGCCGAGGCCGTGCTGGTGCTGTTTGTCGCCGTCGGTTGTTCGGCGGATGTGCGGTCCTCGGTGAACTATGCCATCGACTACGCACACGCGACCTGTGGCGGAGGCACATCCACGCCGCGTTCGCTTGGCATGTCGCTGACTGCGGGCGAACGCGAACCCGCCCCGGCGCACCCCTTGGGCTTGCTGCGCGTGCAAAACAGTTTTGTCGTGAGCGCCCCGCGCTGGATTCAGCCGAGTGAGCAGGGTGTTGAGATTGGCGCGCTGGCCACTGGTGAGGGCGATATTACCGACGTCGGCGACGATGTCTCGGCCCGCCATGCCCATATCTGGTGCGATGCTCAAAATATCTGGCACGTCGAGGACTTGTCATCCACCAACGGAACCGTGGTGGTAAACGGGGCCACGCGCGTCTGCATTCAGGTCGAGCCCGGCCGTTCCGCCCAACTCAATCCCGGCGACGAGCTCAAGCTCGGCGAATCCACTACCTATGCCATCCTCTTCGGTGCCCTCTAGCCGGCAGTTAGGGACGTTCCTTTTAATATGAGCAGGACATTGTCAAGAGGCAAAATCGGGCCTGGCCCCAACGATATGGGGTCAGGCCCTCTCCCTATATCAACCCGTCCGCGGCGACCTCGGCGT
>CABUTH010000047.1 GCA_902494465.1 uncultured Collinsella sp. | reverse complement strand
GCGCTGCTCCTCGTCGATGATCACCAGGCCCAGGTTTTTGGGGTTCACATCGGCCGAAAGCAGACGATGCGTGCCGATGAGCACGTCGATCGTGCCCTCGGCAAACGCCTTGAGCGCGCGCTTTTGCTGCGCCGGCGTGCGGAAGCGGCTGAGCACCTCGACCTCAAGGCCAAACGGGGCAAAGCGCTCAAAGAACGTCTCGTAGTGCTGCTGGGCAAGAATGGTCGTGGGGCAGAGCACCATAACCTGGCGGCCGGAGTCCACGCACTTAAACGCCGCGCGCAGGGCGACCTCGGTCTTGCCAAAGCCCACGTCGCCGCACAGCAGGCGGTCCATGGGCTTGGGCGCCTCCATATCAGCCTTAATGTCGGCGATGGCCTCCAGCTGGTCGCGCGTCTCGTCGTAGGGGAAGCTCTCCTCCATCTCGATCTGCTCGGGCGTGTCGGGCGGGCAGGCGATACCGGTAATCGACGAGCGACGCGTATACAGATCGACCAGGTCAAACGCCAGCTTTTTGGCGTTCTTGCGCGCCTTGTTGGTGGCACGCGTCCAGTCGGCTGTGTTGAGCCTGGTCAGGCGCGGCTTGTCACCGTCGGGACCGACGTATCGCGTGATACGGTCGACCTGCTCGAGCGGCACGTAGAGCTTGTCGCCGTCGGCATATTCCAGCAAGAAGTAGTCGCGCTCTTTGCCGCCCACTTCCTGGCGCGCGATCTCGCTAAAGAGCGCGATGCCGTGAGTGGCGTGCACCACGTAGTCGCCCGGCTTAAACGGGAACGTGATCTGCGTAATGTCCACCTTGCGGCGGCTGCGCGCGCGGTTGGCATCCATGCGGGCGTTGAGGTCGGCGATCGAGAACACGGCCAGGTTGGCATCGGGCACCACCACGCCCTGCGGCAGGGCGGCATCGACAAAGGTCACGCGTCCGCGCGAGATAGTGGGCACGGCGGCACCGGCGGCTGCCGGGGCGGCACCCGCCGCGAGCGAGCGGGCGTTGAGCGCGTCGGCGCGGCGCTCGCGAATTGCAGCATGAGCATCCTGACGGGCAGCACGATCGGCAGAATCCGCCGCTGCCACGCGTACGCGCTCGCCAATGACGCCGGCATTTTCGGGCGCCGCGGTCAACGATTCCTCAAAGGTAATGCCCTCGTCGCCAAAGGTGAGCTCCATCGACTCGCGCGCACCGCGGTCGGGAATGGCAAACACGCAGGCGTAGCGCTTGCCCACGACTTCCTGAATGCGCGTCATAAAGCGGTTGTCCGAGCCCGCGATGGCCGGCTGCTCAATCTTGAGCTCGGCCGTCACCGCGCCGCCGGCGCGAATCAGGCTCACATAGTTCAGGCGCTGCTGAGCACCAAAATCGAGCTGCTGGGCACGTACATACAGGCCATCCAGTCGGTCAATCCCCGCCTCACCGGCACGCGCCTCGATATCCTCGTAGGCACGCAGGCAATCGTCGAACAGCGAGCGTGGCTCGGATAGAACCACGAGCGCCTTGCCGCTCACGTGCGCCAACGGGCTCACGGTCTGGCCGTACATCACCGGCAAAAAGCGGTCAAGCTCGGGCGTGACGATGCGCGCATCCACCATCTCGAGCAGCGCCGCCAGCTTGCTGTCGTCCTGGCTTGCGCGGTAAAGCGCCACGTGCATGTTGTGGACGGCCTCGTCGGTAAGCGCCAGCTCGCGACAGGGGAAGATCTCGATGCTATCCTCGTTGCCGATGGTCTGCCCCGTGGAGCTCACCATGCGGCGGATGCGATCGATCTCGTCGCCAAAAAACTCGATGCGCACGGGCGCCTTTTCCTGCGCGGGGAACACCTCTACAGTGTCGCCGTGCACGCGAAACAAGCCGGGCGCATCGGCGGCGCCGGCATTGGTGTAGCCCATGCCCACCAAGCGCTGCGGCACCTCGTCAAAGGGAATCTCCTCGCCCACCGCAAAAGTGGTGGACTCCCAATAGCGACTCTCGACCGGCGGCACGCAGCGCAGCAGCGCACGGGCCGAGGCAACCATGATGCAGTTGTCCCCGCGCACGATGCGCCCCAGAGCCTCGCAGCGCTGCGCCACCACGGCGTCGTCGGGCGCCTGCTCGCGCCACGGATAGTCCTTACGCTCGGGAAAGCGGCACACGTGCGCCAGGCCCACATAGGCGGCAAGGCTACGCGCGGCGCGATCAGCCGCATCCTCGCCGCTCACAATGTAGACCGTCGGGCGCGGGCGGCGCGCAAACTGGGCGGCCGCCATAAGCGTGCGGCCCGACTGCGACACAGCCAGCGTCACGTCCTCGCCGGCATCGAGTCCGGCCTCGACGGTCTGCAGTGCCTCGGCAGTGTAGAGCTGCGCGGCTATACGGTGAATGAGCATGCTGTTCCTCCGGCATTGCAACGCCAAAAGCCCGCCGGGGCAAGCTCGGCGGGTATGCGGCGGATTTCATTGCCTGTCATGGTAGCGCATGGAGAGGACTCCGGCTCAAGAGCAAACCCAGCCCCGCAAAAAACGCCAGACGAAGATGCGTTCCGCCCTACCCCGCTACGCGCACGCTGAGGCACAAATCTGCCAGCGGACACTCGTCACACTTGGGCTTGCGGGCATCGCAGATCTCGCGACCAAAGGTGATCCACTGATGGTTGACCGACTCCCAATACTCGTGCGGCAAAATCTTGAGCAGATCCTGCTCGGTCTTGAGCGGCTCCTTGGCATGCGTCTTGGGACTCAGCATCAGGCGGTGCGCAATGCGGTTGACGTGCGTGTCCACCGCAATGCCCTCCACGATGCCATACCCCACGTTGAGCACGATGTTCGCCGTCTTGCGTCCCACGCCCGGCAGCTTCACGAGTTCCTTCATGTCGGCCGGCACCTCGCCGCCATAGTCGGCGACGATCATCTGCGCGGCCTCGACGGCATGTTTGGCTTTGCTCTTGTAGAAGCCGAGTGACTTGATGGTGTCTGCCACGTCAGCCACGCTCGCCCCGGCCATGGCCTCGGGCGTGGGCCACTGGGCAAACAGCTTCGGCGTCACCTTGTTGACCTGCGCGTCGGTCGTTTGCGCCGAGAGCAACACCGCGATCAGCAGGCGGAAGGGATTCTCGTGGTCCAAAAAGCACTCGACCGGGCCATAGCGACGGTTGAGGCGCTCACACACCTCAACGGCGCGCTCGCGTTTGGCGGCATTGGTCTCGCGTGGCATAACGACTCCTCGGCTCAACGGCACAATAAACTTATGGGCACAATTGTCCCACGTCCGAGACGCTTACGCCTCCAAGAATGCGCCGGTCTGACGGCTCCACAGGCTCGCGTACTCGCCACCCGCCTCGACGAGCTGCGCATGCGTGCCGTCCTCGACAATCTCGCCATCGGCCAGCACCACAATGCGGTCAAGCGCCGCCACGGTGGACAGGCGGTGCGCCACCACAATGGAGGTGCGGCCGCGCATCAGATTCTCGAGCGCCTCCTGCACCAGCGCCTCGGACTCGCTGTCGAGGGCAGAGGTCGCCTCGTCGAGCACCAGAATCGGCGCGTCGGTTAGGATGGCACGGGCGATGGCCACGCGCTGACGCTGGCCGCCCGAGAGCTTGACGCCGCGCTCGCCCACCATGGTGTCAAAGCCACGAGGCAAGCGGTCGATAAACTCCAGGGCGTTGGCCAGGCGCGCGGCCTCGCGGATCTGCTCGTCGGTGGCGTCGGGGCGGCCGTAGGCGATATTCTCGCGAATGGAGCGATGGAACAGCAGCGCCTCCTGCGGCACGTAGGCAACCTGGCGGCGCAGGCTCTGCTGCGTGCAGTGCGAGACATCCTGACCGTCCACGAGCACGCGGCCGCCCTGAACATCGTCCAGGCGCAGCAGCAGCTTGGTGAGCGTCGTCTTACCCGAGCCCGATTTGCCCACCAGGCCCACGCGCTGGCCCGCCGCCACATGAAGTGTCAGGTCATCGAACACGCTCTCGCCCGCCGCAGCGTCACGGTACGCAAAGCTCAGGTGCTCAAAATCAATCGCGCCCTCGGTCACTTTAAGCTCGGGAGCGTTCTCGTCGTCTGCCACCAGACGCGGCTCGTCCAGCACGCGCGTCGTCTCGGCCGCATCGCCGAGCGCGCGGTTGATGCGCTGCATCATGGAGCTTACGTAGTTCAGGCGCATGGTGAGGTTATAGGTGTAGGTAAAGATCATGACGAGCGAGCCGGCCGAGATGCCAAACCACGCGTTGCCGCCCGCCACGAACACACTCACCACGGCCATAGTGATGACGATAAGACCCGAGGTCGTAAAGTTGCGCTGCATCATGGCGTGCATCGAGACCGTCTCGGCATCGCGCGCGGCGCGATCGGCGGCGTCGAACAGATCGCGTTCAAAGTCCTCGCGCCCGCAAGTCTTGACGGCCAAGATGTTCGTGACCGCGTCGGACAGCACGCCCGACAGCTTGTTCTGCGCGGCGGACGTCGCGGCTGAAAGCGGCATGATGCGCTTGTACATAAGCCAGACAAACGCGATGTAGACGACCATGATGCACACTAGGATCACGGTAAACGTCGGCACCACCGGGGCGAGTGCGGCCACGGTGCAGATGACCGAGGTGATGGTGGGGATGAGCGAATACACCGTCACGTCGACCAGACCCGTGTAGCCGCTCATAAAACGGCTCGTCTGGCTCACAAGCGATCCGCCAAAGCGGCTAGTATGGAATGTCATGGATTGGTTGGAGAGCGTGTCGAAGCATAGACGCGCCAGGTGATAGTTGCCCGCAATCTCAAGCTTGTAGACGGTGTAGTCTTGCAGTTTGGAGAGGATCTGACCCACCAGGTTAACGAGTACGAGCGCCAGGATATAGGGGCCGAAGACCTCAAACACCTGGTCGCCCACCACGGGAGCGGCTTGAACGCGGTCGACAATAAGGGCCATCACATAGGTATTGGCAAACGTCAGCAAAAAGATGTAGCCCGCCGACGAGAGCACCGAGAGAAAGACAATCAGCGGCTGCGTGCGCGTGACGTCCCAAAAACGCTGCAGCGTGCGACGCACGGTGGAGCGGCTGAGCGGGCTGGTGCTTCTCTGGGACATGGGCTTCCTTTCGCGTCTGATAGGGCGAAACGCCATTGTTGCACATTGGAGCACGCTTCAGACAAGTGCGATACGAAAAGCGGTGGGGCACCCGCGTTTGCGCCGATGCCCCACCGTCTTGTTGCAATTAGTCCTCGTTTTCTTGGTCTGTGGGAAGGCCCGCGGGCGTGAGTCCCAAGATCTCATCGGCTTGGTCGGCGTCTTCCAGCGCGTCGATGTCCCTGAGCTTGCGCTCCATAACGTTGGTGCGCGTGGTGATGATACCCTCGACCGTTTTGCCCGCGGTCTCGATCTGCTGCTGGGCGCGGCGCAGCGCCTTTTGATAGCGCGGCAGCTCGGCCTTGACGGCGGAGAGCACGCGCAGTACATCGTCGGTGCGTTTTTGCAGCTTAAACGTTTGGTAACTCATCTGCAGGCTGTTGAGGATGGCCGCCATGGTGCTGGGACCGGCAACGTTGACGTGATAGTCGCGGCCCAGGGTCTCGATAAGCCCGGGGCGGCTGACGACCTCGGCGTACAGTCCCTCAAACGGCACGAACATGATGCCAAAGTTGGTCGTTGCCGGCACACTCAGGTACTTTTCGCAGATGTCCTTGGCCTCGCGCTTGACCATGGTGTCGAGCGTCTTGTGCGCAGCCGCCACGGTCTCTGCATCGCCCGACTCCTGCGCGTCGAGCAAGTGCTCGTACGCGTCGCCCGGAAACTTGGAGTCAATCGGCAGCAGCACGGGGTCGCCCTCGTCCACCGGCAGCTTGACGGCAAACTCAACGCGCTCCGAGGCGCCGGGCTTGGTGGCGACGTTTTCCAGATACTGGTCGGGTGTAAGGATGTCCGCCAGAATTGCACCCAGCTGTACCTCGCCCAAAATGCCACGCGCCTTCACGTTGCCCAGCACGCGCTTAAGGTCGCCCACGCCGGTGGCGATGGACTGCATGTCGCCCAGACCCTTGTACACGGCCTCGAGCTGGTCGCTCACCTGCTTAAACGATGCAGACAGGCGGTCGTTGAGCGTGCGGGAGAGTTTCTCGTCCACCGTCGCGCGCATCTGATCGAGTTGCACGTTGTTGTCCTTGCGGATGGCGCCCAGCTGGGCATCGACCGTCTCGCGCACCTTGTCCAGGCGGTGCTCGATGCCCTCGCGGTTGGCACCGAGCTGTTGGGCCGTCTCGCGGCGCAGGTCATCCATCCGGTCACCAGCTTGCGAAAACTCACGCGCGATGGTCAGGTAACGTTGCTGCTCCACGGCCGCATCTGTCGTCTGCTGCTGCGCGATGGCATTGGCCGTGCGGCGAGTTTCGGCCAGCGCGACGTTCAGGGCATCGAGCGCGTTGTTGGCCTGCTCGAGTGCTGCCAGCGTTTCCGCGCTACTGTCGCCACGCTCCCGCAACTCGGCACGCAGGCTCTTGAGCTGGAGGGCGCAAGCCACAGCAACCCCCACCGCCACCAAGGCGATCACAACAAGCACAATATCAATAGCAGACATAAACTCCGCCCAACAAACCCAATCGAGCACCGATCAAAACCGCGATCAATCTTACCCCGTCACACGCACGGATCACTCACTGCCTTGCAGACAAATTTCTCTTAGAGCCGCGGACGCTAAAACGCTAGCTCTCCCAGCCGGCGCGGATTGTTGTTATGACATCGCCTAGGCGCTGGCCGAGGGCTGACAGATGTTGGAGCACTTCGCCGGGCGAAGCACCGTTGAGGATGCAGGTGAGCGCATACGAGACCAAGAAAATCGCCGCAAGCCCTAGCGGAATGAGCACGATCATCGCCAATGTGCGCAGGCGCTGGCCCACGCGGCGACGACGCGCACGACGCTTGTCGAACGCGAGCTCCTGCGCATATGAATCTTGCTGTACGGAATAGGCCTCTGGCGCCGATTCGCACCCGGGCACAGCTGCAGGTACAACAGCGGGCACGACATTTTGCGCAAAGGGCTGGGCGGCTACCCCTTGCATTTGCATCTCCATGAGTCGTTGCTGCTGACGCAGCCTGCGCTCAGTTTGTTGCTGCGGAGTCTCAAGAAACAGATCCATGCTGGCCTCCAAAATCGGAGCATTCGACGCTTACGACCAGCATCCCGCACCGCCATGACCGCGACAACGCAATCGCCGGCAATAGCCACAAAGTTTCTTTTGCTCAAAAGCTGTCGAAAAGCTCAACAACTCCCCTACCAGCACTTTCTCTGAGCTTTTTTCGCCAGCAATCTTTTGGCCTTCCACCCTTACGCCAACTGACCAAAATCTAACCAAAAGCTTGACGAAAATTGTGGAGACCGGGACCCCACACAAAAAGTGCCGCCCCAAAGGGGCGGCACACAAACCAATCTATTAGCCAAAACTCGTTGGCAAGCCCGCGTCGTCAGACCCGCGGCGCATGCCTTTGCCTCGCGTGACTCTGCGAAGCCGTGAGCGAGAGGGAAAGGGATGCGCCGCGGGTCTGACGTCCGGAGCGGTGAAACCAGCAGTTGCCCTGCGCTCCGTGGTCGGTGAGGACAGACTACATGCCCGCGAGACCGCGGGCGGCGGTGGCGCACATAAACGCCAAGGCTAAAATCACGAGCGAGCCCGCAATGTCTGCCAGCACGCCCATTGCACGACGCTCAAACAACCAGCTCTCAAAGTGCGGGGCGACGTTGCGCCAAACACGCCACAGCAAGATGCCCATACCGATGACGCCTGGGATATTGAGCAGTAGGATCTCGGAGCACAAAAGACCGATCAGGTTGCCGGCGGCAAAACCAGCGTCGCCCTCGCAGTATTTGCGATAAATCATGTACAACATGTACGCCACAAACGGCTGCAGGCACGCAGAGATAAACGTAACCACCATCGAGGGGTCCTGAGAAAAGACATCGGTGAGTTTATCGACACTCGTGGCATCTTTCGAAGCCAAGAACAAGCCAATGACCACCACGGGCACCACGCCCAAGATAACCTCGACCAGAGTAAACAACTTAGCAGTCAGATCCTCGCTAGCCGTATTGAGGTGAGGCGCCCACTCAGGATGAGCATGCGCGCCAACCTTCTTGTCCTTCTCTACTCGATCGACCTTTTTACCCTCGTCTTCCCGACGACCAGGATCCTTGCGAGTTCCCGCCGCAGCAACCCGAGCCCGAGACTTCTTACCCATACAAAAACACCCCATCAGGTAGTAGATAAACTAAAAGTCGCCACCCAGTGTACCCCACCCATGAACGGTGCCGTCCCAACCAGTCCCCATACAAAAACGTGCCGCCCCGATAGGGGCGGCACACAAACTTAGTTATCAGCTTTTCTGTAGCGAGCACGCAACGAACCAAAGCGGGCCGGGAGGGCCGGACTACCTTCCCTCAACGCGACTCTGCGAAGCCGTGAGCGAGGAGGGAAGGTAGTCCGGCCCTCCCGGCCCAGCTCACGCCAGCGCCAAGCGCTAGTAGTTCACCACCTGCTCCTCAAAGTACGCCTTCGGGTGGTTACACACCGGGCACACCTCAGGCGCCTCGGCACCAACGTGCAGGTGCCCGCAGTTCAGGCACTTCCACACCTTTACGCCCTCACGCTCAAACACCTCGCCCGACTCGATGCGCTCGACGAGTTTGTTGTAGCGCTCCTCGTGGGCCTTCTCGACGGCGGCGACGCCACGGAACTTCTCGGCGATCTCGACAAAGCCCTCCTCCTCGGCGGTCTTGGCAAACTCGTCGTACATCGTGGTCCACTCGTAGTTCTCACCCGC
Organism: uncultured Collinsella sp.; assembly: GCA_902494465.1. Classification (GTDB taxonomy): domain Bacteria; phylum Actinomycetota; class Coriobacteriia; order Coriobacteriales; family Coriobacteriaceae; genus Collinsella. The sequence goes on along the minus strand of CABUTH010000047.1, from coordinate 2,410 downwards.
GGCGGCATCGCGCAGATTGTCCAGGGTATCGGGGACGGCGCCATCGTGCAGATACTTAAACCACAGTTTGGCGTGCTCGGACTCGTTGCCAGCCGTCTCGGCAAAGATATTCGAAATCTGAACGTAGCCATCCTTCTTGGCCTTAGATGCGTAGTAGCGATACTTGGTGTGTGCCTGGGACTCACCGGCAAAAGCGGTCTCGAGGTTCTTCTTGGTTTGGGAATTCTCAAAATCCATAGGTGTACTTCCCTTCAACACGTGCCGCCCATAGGCTTTGAGCGACCTTGTCTTTAGGATGCCCTCAAGCCGCGAATTTAAACCTTACAATCCCGTTCTTCAGATTTGAGCGGGCTACACACTCAACCAACGATCGTCCTCGGCTCGGCAAAAGCCCTCGCGCTCCAGGTCAGCTAGAATGCCCGCGATCAAGTCGCACTCGACCGGCCCGCGACCGGCTGCCGCTTCCATCTCGTTAACGCCCACCACGGCATCAGCAAGCGTAATCCCCGCCGGCTGCCCATCGCGCGCTGCCAACAACATACGCACGATATGCGCGCGCTTTTGGCGGCGCGAGCCCTCAAACTTGGACTGACGACTATAGCCCGCCGACCGCCTGGACGGATTGGGCAGTGTCTTTTTAAGATACGCGCCGTAATCCAGCAATGCGTAATACCACGCGCGCGGCGTGTCGGCATCGTCTTGAGGCGCGGCAAAGGGCGCGATCTCGTCCGCCGCCGCACCGGGGACCGCCGGACAGGCAGCTTGGATCAGCGGCACCAGTTCGCAATCGGGAACGGCCGGCACATCGGGAAAGAAATGATGCAAAAAGACCGTGCGCACATTGGTCTCCAAATACACGCCCGGAAGATCAAACGCAAACGAACGGATACCCTGCGCCGTTGCCGGGCCAATACCAGGCAGAGCGACCAAGTCACGCGTCTCACGCGGAAACTCCCCGTCCCAGTCCTCTACAACGCGCTGAGCGGCCCCGTGAAGCGCCAGAGCGCGTCGGTTGTAGCCCATGCCCTGCCAAGCGTCCAAAACATCGGAAGGCGCGGCCTGGGCAAGCGCCTGCACAGTCGGAAAACGATCGAGCCACACCGGCATGCGCGCCTCCACACGCGGCACCTGTGTTTGCTGCAGCATGACCTCAGAAAGCCAAATGATGTACGGATCGCGTGTGCGGCGCCACGGAAGGTCGCGATAACGCAGGACCCCTTCCGAACGAATCATCGAACGAAAGGGGTCCTGAATCATGGCTATGCTCCTTATGCGGCGCTATTCCTCCCGGTAAGCGCACGCGCAGGTGGCGTACTCGGGAAACGCTTCGCGGTCGGCGAACTTGGGATCGACGGCCGGGAACTGGCGGTGAGCGACGATGTCGCCGAGCGAAACGGAATCGAGGTAGTCGCGCATCAACGCCTGAGCTCCGGCCCACAGGGGATGATAGCAGCACGCGCCCATGCGCGCACAGTCACCATCGGGCGCGGTGCAATCGTTCATAACCATAGGACCCTGAACGGCCTCGACGACCTGGCGGATAGTGACGTCGTCCGGACTGACCTTGAGACGCATGCCACCGTGGACGCCACGCAGGCTCTCCACAATACCGGCCTGGACCAAACCGTGCTGAATCGAGCGGGCAAACGAATACGGGACATTGACCTCTTCGGCAGCGGTGCGAACAGAAAGCAAACACTCCGGATCCTCAGCAAGCATCGCCAGCATTCGAAGGGCGTAATCAGTCTTCCTCGATATGTCCATTTTTCCCCTTTCAAGGAATACGAACAGCTCGAACGAGCTCCGGGGCCGAGCTTGTGTCGAGACGCTAAATGACCGCCAGGACATCCAAATGGTAAATCGGATATCCACTGAGTGCCGCGCTTGGAGCGAAATGCATCAGATGCGGCGCACAGTGCAATTTAGTATAACCTAACCCCCTGTCTCGTAGAACAGGTGTTGCGCAACAAAGCTGTTGTTCAGACAGATATACTTATTAGATTTTACTTGCGTTCCCGAAGGCGCGGGGATTCTGGGCGAAGATACACCAGGGCGATCGTTCTATCGAAACAAAGTGCATCAAACGCAAAAAGCCACGTCCGAAGACGTGGCTTTAATTGCGTTGGCGGGAAGTACGGGGCTCGAACCCGCGACCTCCGACGTGACAGGCCGGCGCTCTAACCAAACTGAGCTAACTCCCCAGGCAGACGTTCGCGTTTGTTTCCGCTCGCGTGCGCTGCGGGGATTAGTATACACAGAAGTCTGTCCGGCGCGCAACAACTTTTTTGAAAAATTTTTTGGGGCCATCCGGGAGGGCTTCCGGGGCTGAGGGCGGGTGTTAAGTTTGCTGCTCTACAGTCCTGCGCAAGACGGAAAGCACATTAAGTGCTTTCCTTTGCGTGCGGAACTC
>CABUTH010000046.1 GCA_902494465.1 uncultured Collinsella sp. | reverse complement strand
TCATGTCGGACACGGTGCCCAGCGCCGCGACCTCGATCAGCGAACGCCAATACGACGGCTTGCCCAGACGCTCGCCCAGGACCTGCACCAGCTTGAGTGCCACGCCGGCACCGGCAAGCTCGCGCGAGGGACCCTCGTCCTCGAGCTTGGGGTCGGTCAGGGGCACGCCCTGCGGCACCTGGTCGGAGGGCTCGTGATGGTCCGTGACCACCAAATCGATCCCCAGGCTCTCCAGATAGGAGACCTCTTCCTTGGCGGCAATGCCGTTATCGACGGTCACGATCAGCTGGGGGCGAGCGAGCTCGTTAACGCGGTCGAGCGCCGCGCGCGAAAGACCGTAGCCCTCGTCAAAGCGATGTGGAATAAACGGCGTGACATCGGCACCAAACGCGCGCAGCGCCTCGGTCAACAGGCAGGTCGACGTAATGCCGTCGACGTCAAAATCGCCAAAGACGGCGATACGCTCGTGGCTGCGAATAGCACGCTCAACGCGGTCGGCGACGATCACCATGCCCGGAATAACGAGTGGGTCCGCCCAGTCGCGATCGAGCGAAGGCGTCAAAAACAGCTGGCCTTCCTCGATGGATGTAATGCCGTGCGCAACCATAATGCGCGCCACCAGCCCGGGTATGCCCAGGCCAGCCGAAAGCTCCTTTTCGAGCTCGGGGTTTTGCTGAGCGACCGCCCAGCGATGCGTCGTCTTAAGCGATGACATAGGCGCCCACCCCCGATAGGGGCAGGTCGCCGCGATACCTCTCACGGTTCATAGCGATGAGTCCTCTGTGTATGCCCGCTTCGGCAGGCAGATCTGTTGAACGGATTTATTATACCGTGCAGTGCGGACGCACAACGTCCAGCACGCCGTGGTTTCGATAAACGAGGGCGGTAATAGCCTCGAAATATTCGAGCGTTTCAGCCACACGGACGCATGCGAGCGTCTAGCATATCCATTCAAAACGGATTCACGAGCAAAGGGAGTCACAAGAGCCTATGAAGCAATGGGTTGGACTGGGCAAATTTCTCGCGGGGCACATGCAGATCATCGTTCCGATTTGCGTGGCGCTCGGCGTGCTCTTTCCTCAACAGGTCGGCGTTCTCAAGCCCATCGTTCCCACCTTGTTTGCCTTTATGACGTTCCAAGGTGCGCTCAGCAACACCTTTCACCAGGTAGCCGAGGTGTTCCACCGTCCGCTGCACCTGATTCTGGCGTTGTTGGTCTCGGCGGCGCTTATTCCCATCGCGGCCTACGCCATGGGATCGTTGTTCTTTGGTTCCAACCCCAACCTTGTCTGCGGCATCGTGCTCGAATACAGTGTGCCCGTGGCAGTCACCGCTTTTATGTGGATCAGCATGTTCGGCGGCAACGGCCCGCTCGCGCTCACCATCATCCTGACGTCCTCGGTCATCTCCCCTGTGACGATTCCGCTTACGCTCAAGCTCCTGCTGGGCGCCACCGTCTCGATCGACATGCCGAGCATGATGCAGAACATGGCCTTTATGATCGCCATCCCCGCCGTGCTCGGCATCGTGATCAACGAGCTCACGCGCGGATGGGGGCACGAAAAACTCTCCCCCGCGCTCTCGCCCGCCTGCAAGTTCATGATGATGGGCGTTATCGCCTCCAACTCCACCGCCATGAGCGAGTACGTGCTGCACATGAACGCGGTGCGCTTGGAAGTCGCCCTCTTTATTTTGGTCTTCGCCATCAGCGGCTTTGTCGTCGGCATTCTGGTCGCCCGCGCGCTGCATCTGCCATATAGCGAAACGACCACCATGTGCTTTACCTGCGGCATGCGCAATATCTCTTCGGGCGCCGTCATCGCCACGCAATACTTTCCGGGCGAAGTTGTGTTTCCCGTCATGTGTGGAACGTTGTTTCAGCAGGTGCTCGCCTCGCTTATCGGGCACTTCTTTGAGCGTCTGACCGGCGAGGAGCGCGCCGCCCAGCGCAAGCGCGTCGAGGCCGGCCGCGATGCAATGGCGCGCTAAACCGTCCGCAGTGTGCGGGCGCTCACTTTACGATGTGAGCGCCTCCAGATGTGCGCGGAGTCGCTCCGCATCGACATCGAGCGTGGTCTCAGCATTGACCTGAGCCAGCCGATACCCGACAAAGTAGGGTGAAACCACCCAACGTGGAAGCGCCTTGGCAATGGTCCGGCCGCTCATGTGATAGAAGAACAGGTTGTACGACTCTGCACGACCGCCATGGTGCTCGTGCAAGATATAGCGCAGAGCTACCTGGATTGCATCGGCGAAGAGATCCGCCTCGGCTTGGTCTCTCGTGTCATCGCTGGCGGCGATTCCCTGCGGGGCTGAAACGTTGATCTCAAAGAACCCCATGATCGGTTCGGTTGAGATGTTGACCGCGATTCTCCCCTGTCGCCAGACATTGATGCCTTCGAAATTGGCAGAAGTCAGCGAAGCATAGCCGTCTTCCTGCTCCAAACCCACAATCTGCATGTGCGGATGGACCAGACTGCCGCCCGAAAGTGGGCCCTTGTTCTTGTACATGAGCACACTGCGGTACTGTTGGGAATCGATCATCTGCTGCCAACAGCCCAGGGCAAACCGCATCACATGATGCAGCTCATCCGGTTCATAGGTCACCAGGTCGGCGTCGTGATTGGCAGACTCGATCAATACGGTCTGACGTGTGGCCCGCAAGGTCTTGAACTTATTCTCGAGCCAGATACAGTCACCATCGCGCTGGATGATGTTGGCAAGTCCCTCCGTGTCGCAAAAGGGGCACGCGGTGCCAGGGCGATGATTATCGTCGGGCTTACCGCTCGCCTGCTGAACGTCAAATACCAGCGCCACGGGTTATACCTCCAGCGGCACGATCTTGGTGCCATGGAGCTCGGAGACGCCTAGCGCCGCCGCGACCGCGTCGCGATTTGCCGTAGTGATGCCGCCGCCGGGAAGGATGGTCAAACGATCGCCCGCATACTCGATTAAACGAGCCAGGTAATCGAAATTATCCTCGATCGACGTACCGGCAGCGCCGCCATGCGTGAGGATGCGCGTAACGCCGCAGTCGGCAAGTGTATCAATCGCATCGAGCTGAGCCTCGGGCGAGAGCTGGTCAAATGACATGTGGAAGGTGATGTCGATGGGATCACGCTTACATTCCTCGGTCGCGCAGCCCGCAGCCATCACGAGGGCGCCAAGCGTAAGTTCGTCGAGCGCCCATCCGCCAGCGCAGGGTTTGCAGCAGCCAAAGACCAAGCCGTCAACGCCCGCACTCACGGCAAGGCCCAAGTCCATCTCCATCATGCGCAGCTCATCCTGGTTGTAGTGAAAGTCGCCGCCACGCGGACGAATCATGCACATCACCCGTGCATCGTGCTCGTGGACATAGTTGGTCGTAGCGCTGATAACGCCGGCCGAGGGCGTGGTGCCACCAACGGCAAGGTTGTCGCACAGCTCGATACGCCTTGCACCGGCATCGATAGCCGCCGGCACCCGCTCAAAGTTCTCGGCACAAAACTCGTACACCATAGATAGACCCCCAAAGACAGCAGATGTTTTCCGACGGGCATTGTCACACATCCCCATGAAGTTGCGGTGGAATAGGGACTCTTTTGGCCTCTGGAGCCCGTATTCAGTCCCTATTTCACCGCAACTTAAAAAGGGGCGCTGACTGAGATAGTCAGCGCCCCTTTTGTTAGGTGGGTTAGCCTCCGAGGTAGGCTTTGCGGACGTTGTCGTCGTGCAGGAGCTCTTGGCCGGTGCCGGTCATGGTGATCTTGCCGGTCTCGAGCACGTAACCGCGTGTGGCGATGGAAAGCGCCATCTGCGCGTTTTGCTCGACCAGAAGCACCGTGGTGCCAGCCTTGTGCAGGTCCTCGACAATCTGGAAGATCTGTTCGATCAGAATCGGTGCCAGACCCATGGAAGGTTCGTCGAGCATAAGCAGTTTGGGGTTACTCATAAGGGCGCGCCCCATAACGAGCATCTGCTGCTCGCCGCCTGAAAGGGTGCCGGCGACCTGGCGACGACGTTCCTTCAGGCGCGGGAACTGCTCGTAGACGCGCTCCAGGCCCGGAGCCACCGTGGACTTGGGCTGCGTATAGGCACCCATCTCCAGGTTCTCCTCAACCGTCATCTGCAAAAAGGCGCGACGACCCTCGGGAACCTGAGCCAGGCCCTTACCAACCAGCTTATCAGCGGGCGTATGGGTAATGTCCTCGCCCATAAACTTGATGGAGCCGGTCTTGGAGCGCAGCAGGCCCGAGACGGTCTTGAGCGTTGTGGACTTGCCGGCACCGTTGGCACCAATCAAGGCCACGATCTCGCCCTCGTTAACGTTAAAGGAGATGTCCTTGATGGCGTGGATGGCGCCGTACCAGACGTTGATGTTGTAGACGGAAAGCATCGGCTCTGCCATTTAGTTCTCCCCCTTATCCTGCTTGCCCAGATACGCCTCGATAACGGCGTCGTTGTTCTGGATTTCCTCGGCCGTGCCCTTGGCGATGACCTTACCAAAGTTAAGCACGCAGATACCCTCGCAAATATTCATGACGAGCGACATGTCGTGCTCAATAAGCATGATGGCAATACCAAAGGTGTCGCGAATCTTAACGATGTTCTCCATGAGCTCGGCGGTCTCGGACGGGTTCATGCCTGCGGCAGGCTCGTCGAGCAGCAGCAGTTTGGGGTTGGTGGCAAGCGCGCGGACGATCTCCAGACGACGCTGAGCGCCGTAAGGCAGCGATCCGGCCTGCTCGTTTGCCAGATGCTCCATATCAAAGATGGACAGCAGCTCCATGGCGCGTTCGTGAGCAGCCTTCTCGTGCTTCCAGTACGTCGGCAGGCGCAGCACGCCCTCAAAACCGGAGTAGCGCTCCTGATTGTGCAGACCGACCTTGACGTTGTCCTCCACCGTCATGGTGTTGAACAGGCGAATGTTCTGGAATGTACGGGCAATACCCATGCGGTTGACCTGATAGACCGACTTGCCCGAGGTGTCCTCACCGTCGAGTAGGATGGTGCCGTGCGTGGGCTGATACACCTTGGTGAGCAGGTTGAAGACCGTGGTCTTACCGGCACCGTTGGGGCCGATCAGACCGGCGATCTCGGTCTTGCCGATAGTCAGGCTAAAGTCGTCGACTGCCTTAAGGCCACCGAACTCAATGCCCAGGTGGATGCACTCGAGTGCCGGGCGCTGACCCAGGTCGCGGTCGGGAACGATGGCGCCAGAAGGATACGGGACCATCTTGCCCTTGTTGAACTCAAACTTACTGGGCATCGGCTGCCACCTCCTTCTTGGAAGCAAAGCGGTCCTTAATGCGTGCGAAGAACGCCTTGAGCTGTGGGTTGTTGGTAAAGACCATGACCAGAATCAACACGATGGCGTAGATGAGCATGCGGTAGTCCGAGAACTGACGGAGCAGCTCGGGGAGCACCGTGAGCAGCGCCGCGGCGATAACGGAGCCGCGCATGTTGCCCAGGCCGCCCAGGACCACGAACACCAGAATGAGAATGGACGTATTGAAGTCGAACTTAGTGGCGGAAAGCTGCGAGAAGTTACCGCCGAACAGAGCTCCGGCAGCACCGGCGAGGGCAGCGGAAACCACGAAGGCGATCATGCGGTACTGGGTGACGGAGATGCCCACAGACTCGGCAGCGATCTTGTTGTCGCGCACGGCAATAATGGCACGACCGGTACGGCTGCGAACCAGGTTGAGCACAATCACGAGCGCGACCATAACCAGGATTGCGCCGGCAAGGAAAGTCGAATAGGTCGACACGCCCGATGCACCCTGCGCGCCCTTGATGATGGCGGTGCCGTCCTCGAGCAGGTGCAGGTCGTCGATCGTGGAGTTACCCGTGATGTTAAAGATCACATGCAGGCCGCGGGAATCGACGCCCACAATGAGGCAGGTGACGACCTCTTTGATAATCTCGCCAAAAGCCAGGGTCACGATGGCCAGATAGTCGCCGCTCAGGCGCAGGACCGGGATACCGATCAAGAAGCCCAAGATGGCAGCGGCGATAGCGCCGACCACAATGCTGATGATCAGACGCATCGGATCAGACGGAACGGTGCTCTCCAGCGCGACGGCAGTGACGATGCCCGTATAGGCACCGACGCTCATAAAGCCCGCGTGGCCCAGCGACAAGTCGCCCGCGATGCCGACGACGAGGTTAAGGGAGATGGCCATGACGATATAGGCTGTGATGGGAACCAGCTGACCGGCGATCATGCGCGGGATCATGTGGTTGGACTGCATAAAGAACACGATGGCGAACGCCACAACGCACATGGCGTACGTGACAAAGTCGTGACGCGTCTGCTTGTCTTTAAGAAACTTCATAACGCTCACCTACACCTTCTCGGGGACGTACTTGCCCAAGAGGCCGGCAGGCTTGACGAGCAGGACGATGATCAAAACACCAAAGACGATGGAGTTGGCAAGGCTCGTGGAAATGTAAGCCTGCGCCATCGCCTCGATGATGCCGATGAGAATGCCGCCGACAAAGGCGCCGGGGATGGAGCCGATGCCGCCGAAAACGGCAGCGTCGAAGGCCTTGATGCCAGGCATGGCGCCCGTGGTGGGCTGCAGGACCGGCGAGTAGGAGCACAGGAGCACGCCGGCGATGGCAGCGAGGGCGGAGCCGATGGCAAACGTCATCGAGATGGTGCGGTTGACGTTGATGCCCATGAGCTGAGCGGCGGCCTTATCCTCGGACACGGCGCGCATGGCCTTGCCCATCTTGGTCTTACCTGTAAAGAACATCAGGCCGGCCATGATAACCAGGCAGGCGACGATGGTGACGAGCGAGACGGCGCTTACGTTAAACTTGGCCAAGAACTCCGGCACCGGGAAGGTGACGAGCGAAGTGAAGTTCTTGGGCGTGGCGCCCCACAGAAGCTGCGCGGCGTTCTGCAGGAAGTAAGACACGCCGATGGCCGTGATCAGAACGGCCAACGGGCCCGCTTGGCGCAGCGGCTTATAGGCCAGACCCTCAATGAGAACACCGAGAACCGTGCAGACCACACAAGAGAGAACTACAGATGCCCAGCCCGGGAGGCCGAGATACGACGTGGCGCAGAACGAGACATAGGCACCGACCATGATGACGTCGCCGTGAGCGAAGTTGAGCATCTTGGCGATACCGTAAACCATGGTGTAGCCCAACGCGATGATGGCGTAGACGCTGCCCATGGACAGGCCGTTGACCAGGTATTGGATAAAGACCGTCATGTTCCACATCCCCCTTTCGAATAGGTTTCCAGTTAATGTATGAAACAGGGACGTTACACTGTCCCTAGATACCAAGCAAGCAGGGAAGGCCAAAACCTCCCCTGCTTGGGATCAAAACCGCTCTATGTAAGGCGGCCAATTAGGCCTGTACGTACTTGCCGTCGGTGATGACGTACGCCGTGGGCTCCTTCTGGACCTGGCCCTTATCGTTCCAGGTGAGCTTGCCGGTCAGACCGTCAACGGTAATCTTGAGCATAGCCTTGGACAGCTTCTCGGCGGCCTCGGTCGGATCGGCGTCGACACCAAGACCGGCCTCCTTGACGGCCTCGGCCACCGCGTGCACGCCGTCGTAGGCGTCGGCGGCAAACTGGTCGGGGGTATCGCCGTACTTATCCTTGTAAGCGTTAACGAAGTCGGCGTTCTTCTCGTCGTCGGCGGAGAACGGGGTCATGAGCAGCAGGCCCTCGGCAAGAGAGGTATCGAAGCCCTCAACGCCCAGGATGCCGTCCATGCCGTCGCAGCCCATCATCTTGACGTCGTAGCCCATGTCCTTGGCGTTCTTGAGCAGGACGGACGCCGGCGTGTAGTAGATCGGCGCAAAGATCATGGTGGCGCCGGCCTGCTTGGCCTTGGTCAGCTGGTTGGTAAAGCTCGTGGCGGAGTCGTCCTTAAAGGTCTCCTCGTCAACAATCTCGAGCTTGGACTCAGCGGCCTGGGCCTTAAAGGAATCTGCGATGCCCGAAGAATAGGCGTCGCCGGAGTTATAGAACAGCACGAACTTCTCGTCCGCATACTTCTGCGCCAGGAACTTGGCAGCGTTGACACCCTGGTTGGGGTCGGTGAAGCAAACCTGGAAGACGCAATCCTTGCCGTCGGTGACGTCCTCGGAGGACGCGGACGGGGTGATCATGAACGTCTTGGGGTCGTTACCGCACTCGGCGGCAACGGCAACCGACGCACCCGTGGTGGTCGGGCCGACGAGGGCCTGCATGCCCCAGTCGAGCAGGGTGTTGAAGGCGTTGACGGCCTTCTCGCCATCGGCCTGGTCATCCTCGGCCTTGCTGGCAAGCGGCAACTCCTTGGTCGAGAAATCCTTGCAGCCAAGCTCGACACCCTGGGTAACGGACTTGCCGTAGGACGCGTTGGCACCGGTCAGCGGGCCGATGGTGCCGATCTTAAACGAAGCGTCGCTCGAAGCGGAACCGCTGTCGCCACCGTTGGAGGAGCAGCCAGCTAGAATGGACATCGCCCCCAGACCTGCTGCGCTCGCGATAACGCTCCTGCGATTCATAACAGGGTTCAATGACTTACCGGTGAGGCTCGACATGCGGCTCTCCTCTCAAATCTCGTCGGGTTTCGGTTACCCGACAGGCCATCCTTCGCCGTGTTCGGCGTTCGCAAAATAGTAGACGCTTTAGTTGAGAAAAGTGGCGATTATTTCAACTTTTCTTTTGTTTTGCCCATTTATCCATAATTCTGCGTATTCCTGTCGATTTATACAGTTTAGCCACTTTATTGTGTGAAAGTAATGTTTCCGTTCTGTTACAGGCGTCCTTGCCCTGAATAAAACGGCCCCACCGGTCTCGTTATATGCACTTAGGCGGCGATGTACTTGCCATCCTGAATCACATAGGCCGTAGCGGGCTTTTCGACCTGGCCCTCATCGTTCCACGCCGACGAGCGCCTGCATGCCCCAGTCGCACAGGGCAAACCTTATGGTGCAAACGTTGACAGTTTGTTACGGAAGTTCGTTTGTGGCGAGCATGTTTCCAATGTTTCCGCAGCGTTTCGAGGGTGCCGTTTTGTGCGACTCCTGTTGCCTGGCGAGCACGCGCCCTCGGTTCACGCTAGAATGCACTCAACCTTTAAGCGGTTAATCCATCCATAAGATGCACGAAGGAGCTATCTATGAGCGAACCCCTGCGCACCGTGAACGTCGGCCTCATCGGTCTGGGAACCGTCGGCGGCGGCGTGGCCCGTCTGATCAAGAGCCACCACGATGAGTACCTGGCAGCCTACGGCATCGACCTTAAGCTGACCCGCGCCTGCGCGCTTGCTTGGGAGCAGGCCGAGGCAGCCGGCATTGAGCGTGAGGCCTTTACGAGCGACTGGCACGACGTCGTCACCGACCCCGCCGTCGACATCGTCGTCGAGCTGATCGGCGGCGAGCACCCCGCGACCGAGATCTTTACCACCGCCTTCGAGAACGGCAAGCACGTCGTCTCTGCCAACAAGGCCCTGCTGGGCCGTCATGTCGAGACGCTCGCCGAGAAGGCGCGCGCATGCGGCGTGCAGATTAAGTGCGAGGCCAGCTGCGGCGGCGGCATCCCCATCGTGAGCACGCTCGAGCACGACTTGGTGGGCAACAAGATCTTGACCATCGCCGGCATTCTCAACGGCACCACCAACTACATCCTGTCGCGCATGGACGCCGAGGGCGCCGATTACGCCGACGTGCTCGCCGACGCCCAGGCCAAGGGCTACGCCGAGGCCGACCCGTCCGCCGACGTCGACGGCTTCGACGCCGCCAGCAAGACGGCGATCCTCGCCTCCATCGGCTTTGGCACCCGCGTGACCACCGATGATGTGTACCAGCAGGGTATCCGTACCATCGGCGCCGAGGACATCGCCCAGGCCCGCGAGCTCGGCTACACCATCAAGCTACTCGGCATCGCCCGCAACACCGACGCCGGCGTCGACGTTCGCGTGCACCCCACGCTGATCCCTGCCGATCACATGCTCGCCAAGGTCAACGGCGCCTTGAACGCTGTCTACGTGGTAGGCGACGCCGTGGGCGAGACCATGTTCTACGGTGCCGGCGCAGGCTCCTTCCCCACCGCGAGCGCCGTCGTGGGCGATATCCTGTCGCTCTCCGAGCAGATCAGCCGCGGCGTGGCTCCGCTGCCCGAGATTGAGCCCTATGGTCACAACCTCGCCTTTAAGCCCATGGACGAGCTCCAGACTAAGTACTATGTGCGCCTGAAGGTCGCCGACCGCGTGGGCGCCCTGTCCGAGACGGTCGATATCTTTGCCAAGCACAACATCTCGATCTCGCTCATCAACCAGGTCGAGGACGGCAAGTCGGGCGCTAGCGATACCTGCTCGGTCATCTTCCTGACGCACCGCGCGCTCGAGAAGGACGTCCAGGCTGCCGCCGCCGAGCTTGCCAGCGTCGACTGCGTGGCCGAGGTCGCCAACGTCCTGCGCATCGAGGACGTCGAGGCCTGGACCGAAGGCGTCATGGCGAACTAGTTCGGTTTACACCCCACAACGCATTTGCTCGAAGGGCTCCCGTCCGATGTGGGATGGGAGCCTTTTTGTCTCCTGCCCTAAGCACAACGACAGGGCACATTTGCGCGAGCCGCTCATCGGTAACGCGGGCTACCGTTCACCGATATGCAAACACGGCCGATTCCGGTTACGGCTACGCTGTGCTGCGAATGTCCGCCCGCGATGAGAGGAAATACCATGTTGCTCGAGGGCAAGAAAGCAATCATCACCGGAGGCACGCGCGGTATCGGCTATGCCATCGCCTGCCGTTTTATCGAGGAGGGCGCCTCCGTCACTGTCTTTGGCTCGCGTCAAGAGACCGCCGATGCGGCCGTTGAGAAGCTGACAGCCGCCTATCCCGACGCCAAGGTCTGGGGCCGCTCCTGCGACCTCACCTCACTCGAAGCCGTGACCGAGGCCTTTACCCAGGCTGCATCCGACATGGGCGGCTTGGACACGGTCGTCAACAATGCCGGTATCTCCCAGCGTTCACCCCTCTTGGACTACACGGCCGAGGAGTTCGCAAAGGTCATGGACCTTAACGTCGTCGCCGTCTTTAATGGCCACCAGGCTGCCGCCAAGATCATGACCGAGGCCGGCCACGGCGGCACCATCACTACCACAAGCTCGATGGTCGCCAAGTACGGCCAGCCCTCCGGCGTCGGTTACCCCACGTCCAAGTTTGCCGTCAACGGTATGGTCCAGTCACTCTCGCGCGAGCTCGCCCCTATGGGTATTCGCGTCAATGCCGTCGCACCCGGCGTGACCAAGACCGATATGGTCGCCAACCTGCCCGAAGAGGTCATCAAGCCCATCATCGCCACCATTCCGCTGGGTCGCATGGGCGAGCCCGAGGATGTCGCCAACGCCTTTGTTTTCCTGGCGAGCGACATGTCCTCCTACGTCACGGGCGCCGTGCTCCCCGTCGACGGAGCCGCCCGCTCCTAAAGGTCGCAAGCCACAGCTTCAAACCTCAACCGAGCTCAACGCAAGAAGGCGCGCTGCCTGCATCAAC
>CABUTH010000045.1 GCA_902494465.1 uncultured Collinsella sp. | reverse complement strand
GTCAGCGAAAACGACCCTAAGCGAGCAAGGTGACGTGAAATGAAAGGGCGCTGACCTTCTGGTCGCGCCCTTGAAATTGAACGTCAGATTGCCGCTTAGGGGCGTTTGCAGCGTCGAGCAGTTACGCGGTTTGGTAAAACCGCGTAACTACAGAGCCTCAAGTGCGTTGGCGATGCGCTTCATGGAGGCATCGGCGGATGCTTGGTCGGGCGCCTCGGCCAGCACGCGGATAACCGACTCGGTTCCGCTCTTGCGCACGAGCACGCGGCCCTCGCCTGCCAGCGCAGCCTCGGCCTCGGCGATGGCGTTCTGCACGCCCATGTTCTCGAGCGCGGCGTCCTTGTCCGCCACGCGCACGGCCACCTGCGCCTGCGGTAGCAGCTTGCACGGAGCCGTGAGCTGCGAGAGCGTCTCGCGCTCGGCACGAATCACTTCCATCACGCGCAGCGAGGTCATAATGCCGTCGCCCGTGCGCTCGATATCGCCAAAGATCGTATGACCCGTCTGCTCGCCGCCCAGGCTGTAGCCGCCCTCGCGCATCTTGGCATACACGTGACGGTCGCCCACACCGCTGGTCACGGCACTTAGGCCGGCAAGCTCCAACGACTTGATCAGGCCAAAGTTGCTGGCGATCGTCGGCACCACGGTACCGCCCGAAAGGCGACCGTGCTTGTTCAGATACACGCCGCACACGTACAGGATCTGGTCGCCATCGACCACGCGGCCGCGCTCGTCCACGGCCAGGCAGCGGTCGGCATCGCCGTCGTAGGCAAAGCCCACGTCCAGGCCCTGCTCCACCACGTGGCGTTGCAGACGCTCCATATGCGTGGAGCCGCAGTCGACGTTGATGTTAAAACCATCAGGCGCGGCATTGATCACGCGCACGTCGGCGCCCAGCGCGTCGAACACCGGCTTGGCCACCGAGGACGCCGAGCCGTTGGCGCAGTCGATGCCGATCTTGACGCCCTGCAGCGAAAAGTTCGCGCTGGCGATGAGCGAGGCAATGTAGCGGTTGCGGCCCTGCATGTAGTCCACCGTGGCGCCGATGTGGTTGCCCGTGGCCAGCGGCACCTCGCTCTTGCCATCGACGTAGTCCTCGATGAGCTCCAGTACGTCCTCGTCCATCTTAAAACCGTCGCTATTAACGAGCTTAATGCCGTTATCGCAAAACGGGTTGTGGCTCGCGCTGATCATGATGCCGCAATCGAAGCAGCCTTCCACGGTCTGATGCGCTACGCCCGGCGTGGGGATCACGTGCAGCATATAGGCGTCCGCACCGCTCGCGACCAGGCCACTCACCAGCGCCGCCTCGAACATATAACTCGAGCGACGCGTGTCCTTACCCACGATGACGCGCGCCTTGCGCTCGCGGTTGGCGCCGTAATACCAGCCCACAAAACGGCCAATCTTATAAGCGTGCTCTACCGTCAGCCCAACGTTGGCCTCACCGCGAAAGCCGTCGGTGCCAAAGTACTTCATGCGCTCTCCTTACAAAATAGGGGCGAACAGATTGCCTGTCCGCCCCAAAATGGTACTCGATTATCTGCGCTACCAGAAAAACCCTACGCCGACGCGCTGTCGCGAGCCGCCTGGCATGTAGGAGTCTGACGCAGCGTAAGCGGCTTGTCCCCCGCCTCGGCCGACGTGGTCAGCGTATACGTGATCGTCGTCGTCTCGCCAGCATGCAGGTCAACGGTGCCCGAATAGAAGGGAATTCCATGCCACGTAGCGGCGCCAAGACCAAACTGGGTGCCCTCAACCGTAAGGTCACTGATGTTGCCGCCCGTCGGGGCAAACAACGAGACATTCAGACGCTCGTCGTCGCGCGCGGCATCGGGCGCGCTCGCCGCGACGTAATCGGGCAGCTTGCCTGCCTCCTCCTGCGTCATGATGTTCGTCAGGGTAACGGTGATGCGATACGAGCACGTGCCGTCGCCGTTCTTGACGCCCTGGCCAATCTGCGTATCAGCGTTCAGGTACCAGTCGAGCTTGGAGAAGCTCAGGTTGTTAAAGTAAACGCCGGCAACGGGATCGGCTCTCGGATCATCCGGATCGGGTAGCGAAGCGTCAATGCCCGTCTCTTTGATGGCATTCTGCTCATCATCGTTTCTCATCCAAGCAATCAGACGGCCCTCTTCGGCACCGCGCTCGAATGCACCGACAAGCTTTGTAACGTCGACGTCACCGATGCCACCGAGAATCTTGTCGAAGGCGGCGCTGGCAACAGCCGCAAAGATGCCGTCCGATTCCTCGACCGGATAGTTCCAATACACATCGTGCATGAGAACCTTCGCCGCGTTGGTACCGTCGACGACCGTACCATCGGGCAGCGAGACATTACCGACAAGGCCCAGCAGGTACTGCAAGAACACAGGATCGATGCCGACGACGCCATCAACGTCCTGCCCATATTGGGACTTCCACAGCGCGGCGACACGCTGCGAGTTGCGGGGCCAATCGGGCGAATAGGTATTGCCCGAGTTGTACAGGTTACTGTGGTTGCCGAACAGCGCCTCATCCTCTTCGTCGACGCTCTCGACCGCCTCATCCTCGCTGAGTCCAATGCGGGGAACAAACTCGCCAATCGACATCTGGCCGTCGGTGACCGAAATCAGGCCCTGCGAACCGCCAAAGCCGCCGCAAGCACGAATCTCGACGTTGTTCATGGCGTACACAAGGTAGTTACGCGTCTGGCCGTTGGCGCCGAGCATCTGGGGAAGGACGGGGGCGACCTTCTCCGCCGCGTCAACCGCGCCGTTGAGGGTAGCAAAGCCGTCCTTGGCCTTATCGACCAGCTCGGTCACCTGGGAAATATGAGTATCGCCAATACCTTGGATCTTCTCGTTGGCGCTCTTGAACACCTTCGAGCTGCTGGAAAGCGAATCGGCGACCGCCTGCAGCGCGGACACGTTAATCATGCCGTCCTGAAACAGCTTGCCGGGCGTGGCCTGCGAAAGGTTATCGGCCATGGGAACCAGCGCATTGCTCGAGACATCGGACAGGGCGTCGATCATGGTGCGGGCCGCATTGATGTCGCTGCCATACACCGGGATAAACGAAGCCGCCGTCCACAGCGGGCTCGAGGTCTCCGCCTTCATGCTGTCGCAAAGCTCATCAATCTTCTTCGCGTCGTCAGGCAGCGTCGAAAAATCGCCCGACGTGACCTTGTCCTTAAGGCCACCGACGATCTCGACGGCCTCCTTCGCTTCACTCTTTACGGTCTTTGCCGAGTTAAGCAGCATAAAGCCGCTTGCGCCAAGCACAACGAGAAGCACCGCGACTACAGCGGCAATAATGGCGCCGGTGTGACGCTTTTTGCGCTCGCCCTTGCGATGGCGATGACGGACCAGGCCGTCAGAGGTCGAACTCGACGAAGTGTCGCTACCGTAGTTCAAGCCAAAATCGTAATAATCTTCCTTGGAACCCGAGCCCGCAAACTCGGCACCGCTATCATCCAGGCGGGCGAACGTGCCAGTCTCGGAGGCGCCGGTGTAAATCGTGCCAAGGTTACCCGTAAGCCCCGCGCCACCGGCAGAGGGAGTATTGTTGGCGGCCTTGCCGGCATTAACGTTGCCGGCGGCATTCGCGGCGTTGGCAGCATCTGCGTTGTTCGCGGGTACCGAAGGAGCCCCGCTCGGCTGCGACGTGGAGGTTGCACCGCCCGCAAAGACATTCCCTCTTGCACGGCCGGTCTTTTTTGCCTTTTGAGACTGCTCGTACAGAGCGGTAAACATCGCTGTCTCGCCCGGGGACACGCGCTTACCGGAACCGCCCTGTCCAGCGCCGCCCGGCGTGCCGGCCTTACCAGCCCCGTTCGGACGCGGCGGAACTGCAGGGCGACCGCTATCGCTGCCCTTAAAGTGATTACCAGCCATAAAGAAATCCTCGCAATTGAGTCGCAATGAAAAAGTCCATAACGTTACTAGTTTATGGCATTTTGAGCATCGACAGCTAAACTCCAGACACGGACATCAATTGGCGAAAATGCGGCACAACACCTTTTCCGTCTTGGCGGCGGCGCCAGCTACACCGTGAGGAACATCATCACGATGATCATGGCAAAGCCGATAAGGTCGGTCGGCAAAAACACCGTGCCCAGCATAACGGCGCTGGTGATGGTCGCCGAAACCGGCTCCACAGTTCCGATGAGGCTCGCACGCACCGAGCCGATGTCCTTAACGCCCTGCATATAGAGCATGTAAGCAAAAAACGAGCCGATAACCACGAACACCGCGAGCGCCTCGATGCCGGCAGCGTCGAGCGCCGGCATATGCGCCCAGGGCTGCACGAAGGCACATGAGACCACGCCCGCCGTGAGCATTGCCGAACCCGTGACGATGGGGCTGCCGTATTCGGGCAGGATCTTGGCGGGAATCACCGCCATACACGCGGCGCTGACCGCACACATAAGACCTGCTGCCAGGCCAAGCGGCGAGATATTCAGGCTGGTGGGGTCGCCGCCGGTGGCGATTAAAAAGGTTCCACCCAGAGCCAGGCCAATGCCGATGACTTCGCGAGTACGCGGCATGCGGCGATCGGTCACGCAGGCGTAGCCCATGATGATAACGAGCTGCAGGCACTGGAGCACCGTCGCGGTTCCGGCGTTCGTCAGGCGCACGGCCGAAAGATAGCAAAACTGGTTGAACAGCAGGCCAAAGGCGGTAAAGAGCAGCAGCTGCTTGCGATCGGCGGGTGTGGTCCAGAGCTTAATCAGGCGCTCGCGGTCGCGCGTAACAACCACGGCCATAAAGAGCAGGCCGGCGAGAATCTGTCGTATGCTCATAAGCCACAGCGTATCGACATGGTAGGTATCGAACAAAAAACTCGCGCTGGTACCCGAGAAACCCCAAAACGAACCGCCCACCAGCGTGGCTAAGACGCCCGTGATCATCTTGCGCGTCGAAGCGCTGTTCAGGCGCTCGCGCCAGGCGCGGCGGGTGCTACGGCTGAGCTCGTCGGTGCCCTCGGGCACATCAATGTTCGATATATCGGTCATCGGCACCGAAGCCCCTGCGCCTTTGACCTGCTCGACACGCTCTTTGCTCATTCCACTCCCCCGAAACAGCCTGGAAACAATTCGGCTTACCTTACCACGGCGAAGTCACCAGCTGGAGGCTTGTCCGCTTATCGGTAGGACAATTCCGCAGGCGTCTTTCCATAGCTCGATACCGCAATGGCCTTGCATTATGCGACAGCCAAATCGCGGCAGCAGGCTCTTTTGAGATGGATATGACAAAGCCCCCGAATTCCACAATGTAAGCGATTTTTAAAAATGTTCTTGCCACCGAGTTCAGGCTCCGTTATATTATCCCTTGCGCGCTTGCGCACCCTTGATCGGGCGTTTAGCTCAGGGGGAGAGCGCTTCCCTGACACGGAAGAGGTCAGAAGTTCAAATCTTCTAACGCCCACCAAATGTTCGCAGCTCAGAGGCTATGTCCTCTGGGCTGTTTTTTTTATGCCGCCAAATCCGCTGGCAGTTCCAACCGCCCAAATGTGCGCCAACAGCGCCAATGCGGCGTTATGTGAAACGATAAAGTACCTCATGGCGCGAAGATAGCACGCACGCCGGCGGCGGCCGGCGGTCCTGTTAAGTTTCCGGTAAACGACCGGCGGCTTTTCGCCGTGTGCGTCCAAAGTGCTCATTCGCCGATATCTAAACCGCAATCCGTCAAGCTTTTGGCAAGGTTGCCACCCAACTGGCCGAAAGCCGACCATCTACTTGCCAATCTATCCATCGGCATAACCAATCAGTCCGCACCGCAACTTCTCAGCAAAACGCCGCGATGTCTGCGCCCTGCGGTATCCTTGAGCCACTTGCACCTGCAGCACCAAGGAGCCGCCATGCGCACTGAGCTCGATGTCCCCTTTTCGCACAAAGAAGAAGCCAAGGCGCTGGGCGCCAAATGGGACCGGACCAAGAAGATCTGGTATGTACCCAGCGGCGTCAACCCCGAGCCCTTTGCCGAGTGGCTGCCCGGTGTTGACCGATCCGACCCCTCGGCGCCGTATATATATCTAGTACTGGGCAAGCGCGAGTGCTGGAAATGTCACAAAGAGACCTCGGTCGCGGCCTTCGGCATTCCCTATCGAGCCGATAACGACGAGAGCATCGTCATCGCGCACGCGCCCAACGAAGCCGGGCACATTGCCATCGACACGGCCAACGCCAACGCACTCGCCATCGTGCCCGCTCTTGGCTGCGTGCCGGGCGAGATCCGCGACTATCTTCATAAGCGCTGCGGCTACAAGCCCGTAGGAGCGCGAGCTTCCAAAGCCCCGTCGCTCGGCAACACGTGCACCAGTTGCGACGCGCTGCAAGGCAGCCGCTATCTGTTCGAGGAGCCCTCGTCCCCGTTTGCCCTCACTGCCATCAACAAGCTGCCGGCACTGGAGTTTATACGCGTCGAAGTTGCCGGCGTCTTTGGCGTCCCGGCCACGCGCACCGACTTTGACCAAGCGCTCTTTACCTGGGCACGCGACCATCACGCCGAGTTCCACAGGCAACTCGGTGAGGGGGTTTATTTGTAGAGACGAAGATGCCTTCACAGCCAGCTCCTCCGCATCACCTATCCCTCGTCGCCGGCATCATACACGATATCGAGGCCACAAACAGGGCATTTCTCCGGATACACCGGCATATGAACGCCTGTCTGTTTTCTCACTTCGTCGCTGAGTCTGTCACGCGCATCGATGAACCGAATGTCGAGACACGGTATTTGCGAGCCGCAGCAAGGGCAGGTGCCAGCAAACGACCCGCAATCAACTTCTACGCCCGGAAACATATTGTTGTCGATAAGGGCACGCGGCAGTTTTCCGTACTTCCCCATCACGATATCGCCTCGCCAGCTCACGCTCGCTCCCTTCCCGTTATTCAAACCAGGAAGAGCATGCACCAGCAAGTGCGCGCGAGATTGCATCGCCACGCGATCCGATCAAACAACACGATCGTAAAAGACCGCCAAAGCCAAATACGCTAATACGGCAGAAGCCCCGCCTTTTCACGCTTCTTTTCCGAGCGATCGAACTCAATGCGATGGGCCTCAAGAAACACCGTATTGGGTCGCCACTGACGCTCATTCGGCTGCCTTAGCGTCGCACCCGCAAAGGAAACGTAGTCGGTCTTATCCAGCAGGTACGATCCGCACAGCCGATATTCGCCGCAAACAGGCTCAAACGAAATCAGGTGAGCATCAAATAGGGAATGAAGATCGCGCCGAAGCAGAATGCCGTTGCTGGCAACCTGCGATTTGGGTCCCGAGTAATTCTCGATATGTGCAGCCTCCAGAGCTTCGCTGACGCCGCAGTCCGACACCGCGCAACGGCCATCATAGGCGGCAACGAGCTGCTTGCGGAACCATTGCTGCCCCAATCGCTCGCGCCTTAACGCATAGCGGACCTTTTCGTCGTCGGTCGTACCCTGTCCGGCAAACTCAATATCGACGGGCATGTGCTTCAGATAACTCATGTCGGGCGCAAAACGAGGGTCCGGTCCGCCTTTATGAACAGGACCGTGCAGAACAAACCATCCGTTTTCGGGCTCGAACCGTTCAACAAATGCAAGGCCGAGCACCTTGTAGCCCACCTCGGTTGCAAATATGACTCCGACTGGAACGCCACATTCCATGCAGTTGAGCATTTTACGGTTGTAATTCTGGTCTCGAAAACCAACGGTACCCGGCGCTTGAACCGAGTACTTAATGACCCACGTACCATCGTCCAAATAGAGCGGAGGCACATCGGTGTAGAAGCTCTTTTTAGAGTTATGGACCGAAAGCGCAAAGATCTTATTGGGATCTTGCTTCACCCGATCCTGGCCCGGCCAGAAGATCCCTGAATCCCGCGTTACGGGAAAGAAGTCCGAGCCAATTCTCAAACGGTACTGATACTGAGGGCTATCTTCCTTGGTGTGGTGCGGAAGGCTGGTCCAAACGCCGCCGCGCTGCTCCTCACCCAGAAACCACTCCCATGCCTCAACGTATTCGGAAGGCACGAGACTGCAGGCGCGGTCATAGCTTGGTCCATCCATCAACGGAACAGCAAGGTCAATGTCGTTCATCGCCAGCACCTACAACCATACGAACGCGAGTCATGCCCCTCAATAATATGGCCGAGAGTCAATTATTACGAGATCTCATTCCGCGATCGGCGCATCGTTGATGCTCTCGGTTTGCCGCCGGCGCGCTTGTACCCCGCTACCCCACTTCCCTGTATACTGATGTAGCACGTGTTTCATCCGGGCTTGTTGGGCCGGGTCGTTCATGGGAGGGTCTTATGGCTGCCTCGAATCCGCCTAAGGGGAGCGTTTCTTCTTCGTCCATCAAGCCGGTTACGCGCAAGGCCGTGCGTTGCCAGCGCGAGGTCGCTTGGCTTGTCACGCAGGCGGCGGGCAGGCTTGTGGCGACCACTCAGGACGTCAATGCGCCTACGCCGAGCTTTGTGTTAGCGGCGGCGCTGGATTTTGTGCGCCAATTGGAGCTTGCCGCGCAGGATGCCAACGGCCACCTCGACTACCAGAACGTTATGGCGCCCGACCTGCAAACGTTCTGTCACATGGCCAAGTTGCCTGCCGCGCCCAATGCGCTTTCGGACGCAGGCTACATGTTTACGCTCTCGGGCGCGGACCTTATCCGCGACATCTATGCATACTGTAGCGAGCTCGCCGAGCGCCACGTCTTTGACGCGGCAGAAGTCAAACCGGGAAATGTCATCAAGCTGGTTCTTAGGCTGTTCTTGATAGACGGGTTCGGGGCCATGCCGGCGTAAGCCGAGTCTTGAGCATCACCGTCGACTGGGCAACAACCGCTTTACCTTAATGGACGCCAATCGAGGGTCGATTATTGGGTCGCCTCGTCCACTAACGCATCTATCCCACGCACTCCGACAGTCGATACTTGCGGTTGCGGCTCGTCGCCGGCGCCGTGGGCTCAAGCTCGCCTTGAGCAATGAGCGCGTTGACGCGCGACCTAACCTGGGAAATTGTGAGCCCTGTGCGCTCTGCCAGCTCGCGCGTCCCCAGCTCGCCGTAGTGTTTGAGTGCCGTCACAATTAAGCCCCCGCCATGATCGACCGACTCGATCTTTGAACGGTAAAGTACGACCTTGAACCGATCGAATCCCGGGCAGAACAGGGGCTCGGCCAGACCATGCGCGCGCATGGCATCGATCATCATCGGGATGCCCGAGCCATTGCCCTCAGCCGGCGAACCTGCGCCATCCGGCAGCGGGACAATCGACATGAGCTTCACAAGCGTCGCGTTACGGCATCGGGAGCTGCCGTCAAACAAGTTCTCGCGAGTCTTTCCCCCGTAAAGGCCGCCAGGATTCGTCACCTCGACACGATCATCAAAGACGTCGACGGCAATCGATTGTCCACAGAACCGATCCCCGTATTCTCGATGGATTACGGCGTTGGCGATTGCTTCGCGCAGAACCTCCTCGGGAATCTCAAGCGAGTCGACACGCGAGACGCCTTGGACGATCGAGGTTCGCCGCAAATTCTTGGCGACGGCTGCGACGGCATCCGAGATCATCTCGCCCAACGTTCCCTCACAGATTGTGCGGTCCATGAACCTTAGTGGCCCCGCAGCTCCCTTTTGAGTTCCCACGTGGACAGCCACATCAATGAAGAGCTTGGGATAGAACTGCTGAGGGTAAACGCCCGCGGCAAGGAGGCCGGCCTTGGTAACATTGCCCTGGAAGTCGAGGAAATTCAGACGCTCCATCTTTGTCTTCCTGTCCGCCGCACCGCGCATCGCTCGAGGCGTCAACGAATAGGCACGCTCTATCGTGCGGTCGACCAGCGACTCGTCGAGATCGCCCACACTCGTGCCGGGCACCGCATCGCGATCGCTAGGACTCGTCCGTTCGTATGACGACAGCGCCAAAACCTCGGTCGACGAAAGCGGGACATCTTTGTCATCGATGCGTTTGTAGCTGCCACCTTGAGCGCCCCGCTCTATGACATAGCAAGGCTTGCTCGACGGGTCGAGCTCCTCAATCGTGATAACGAGAACAACGGTCCCCCGAAGCCCCACGCGCTCAATGGTGTATTTGGGCGGATTGGCCAGCTTTCCGCGACCGCCAGCATCGCCCATGCCCGCCACGAATTGGTTGAGCACCTTCTCGGTCTCAAAGTTTGCAACTGGGACAAAACCCGCGCGCTCGCTCACTCCGAGCACGATGATGCCGCCGGCGGTGTTTGCGAAAGCGCTGACCGTTTCCCATACGTCGCGGGAAAGCGTCATGGCGCTCTCTTTTACTTCGACGCTAAGGTCATCCGAGCCCATACGCCTTAAAGACTCAAGCAGACCGGTCAGCTCGTTTTCGTTCATCTGCACGTCCTTTCGCTCGGTCCTGCGGAGAATGCCGCAGATGGATTTCCCTCGTCTCTCAGTTATCTCTCGTAATTATCTCTCGTCTTTCTGTTATCTCTCGTATTAGATATGAGTGAAAGATGAGAGATAAGATATCTCTACCTGCTTCATTAAATCATGTTTTTGCTGGTGGAACAATCGATATTGAGACAATACCATGGTTGCTTGTCTCTTTGCTGCTGAGCTATCTCTCGTAATTATCTCTCGTCTTTAATCTATCTCTCGTGTTAGTGACGAATGAGAGACGAGAGATACGTGAGTGATGCATGAGCGTGGATTATTGGACGGTCGGAAAATCCCTCAAACAAAAAACGGGGTCGGCCTTACGCCGAGCCCCGTTTTCAAACGGTCAGTTAGTTATCCAACGCGCGAGCATAGCAGTCAACATTACGCCGCCGCGAACACTCCCAAGCCCGTTCCGATGATGCAGATTGCGAAGATGCCCAAGATGATCCAAATGGTCTTGACGCCCTTTTTATAGAGGGCAACGCAAGCGAACGTTGCCAGCAAGGGCAGCAGACCGGGGAAGATCGAATCGAACAGATCCTGCAGGACAATCTCCGAACCACCCACGTCAAAGGTCAAAGCCGTGGACAGCGAGACCTGTGCCGCAATCATGGCGCCGATAACGGTCATTCCGAGGACACCGGCAGCATGCGTCATGCGAGACATAAGGTTGCTCTCTTCGGACTGCTGCAAAAACTTGGTTCCCAAGTCGTAACCCAGATGGGCGGCGACGATACGCGTTGCAAAGTTAATCACGGAGTAGAGAAGGAAGACGGAGACGGGAAGGGCGAGCGCGACGGCAGTTGCCGTGCCTGTACCCGTAATGACGGCAAACGCGCAGCCAAGCACGCCGGAGGTATAGACCTCGGGAGGAACCGCCGCGCCGACCATGATGGCACCCATGAACATGGACTCCAAGGCAGCACCAACGATAACGCCCTGTTGAACGTCACCAAGAATCAAGCCAACGAACAGCTCGTAAACAACGGACGGCCAGGCATTGTAATGCCAAATAACTGCTCGTCCATGGACGCCATAATGCGACCAGTGCAACTAGGAGGTACTGGGCAACTATTTTGATTAACCCCAGTAATAAGCCTGCAGGCGAGACGTTCAGCACGTCTCGCCTGCAGACAACAGCAGCAATTTGAAAGGATTAGTAATTCATCTGGTGGTAGTAGCGACGCGTGGTGAGCGGGTGGTTGCGGACGTGCTCGAGATGGCAGCTCAGGCGCTCGGTGATGGTGTAGGTGACCATCGGGGAGACGATCTTGCGGAACTC
>CABUTH010000044.1 GCA_902494465.1 uncultured Collinsella sp. | reverse complement strand
CTCGTCGTGGCAGAGCTCTTTAATCATGCATTCCTCCATAGGGGTCGTTGTAACTGCTTAAGTATACGGTACCTACACAATTTCATGCGAAAGATACCGCCCGTCCGTTACAAACCGCCGAACATCAACATGTGAGGAACACCAACTTCACAAAGGCGATATAGTGGGTGAGTTCGTGTCAATCGGCCTAAACTCGGGGTCGAACAAGGAAAGGGTATGCATGGACGAACTATTTCACGTCAGTGAGCGCAAGTCCACAATCGGGACCGAACTTCGCGCTGGACTGACAACATTCCTGGCGATGGCCTACATCATCGCCGTCAACCCCGCAGTGCTCTCGGGCGCTGGCATCGATGCGGGAGCGCTCGCCTGCGCCACCTGCCTGGGCGCCGGCATCATGACCATCTGCATGGGCATCTTCGCCAACCGCCCGCTCGCCTGCGCGTCGGGCTTAGGCGTCAACGCGATGATCGCTGGAATCACCACCACCGTCTGCGGCGGTGACTGGCACGTGGCCATGAGCGTCATCTTCCTTGAGGGCGTCGTCATCTTGCTGCTCGTGCTTTGTGGCCTGCGCGAGGCCATCATGGACGCCATCCCGGTTGTCCTGCGTCACGCCATCTCGGTGGGTCTGGGCCTGTTCATCGCCATGATTGGCCTGTGCGATGCCGGCATTATCACCGCTGGCGCCGGTACACTCGTCGGTCTGGGCGACATCACCTCCCCCACCTTCATCGTCGGCATCATCTCCATCCTGGTGACAGTCGCCCTCGCCTGCCGCAACGTCCCCGGCTCGCTGCTCATCGGCATCGTCGTCGCCGTCATCGCCGGTATCCCCCTAGGTGTGACCCATGCTCCGACCGGTATCATCGCCCCGCTCGACTTCTCGAGCATCGGTGGCCCCATCGCCGACGCCGGCGGCGTGCCCGCCATCGTCAAGGTCCTTACCGACCCCACGCTCCTCGTTATCTCGTTCTCGCTGCTCATGAGTGACTTCTTCGACACCATGGGCACCGCGATGGCCGTGGCCAAGCAGGGCGAGTTCCTCACCGACGACGGCAACGTCGAGAATATCAAAGAGATCCTGATCGTCGACTCCGCCGCCGCTGCTGCGGGCGGTTTCATGGGCGTCTCCTCCATCACCACCTTCGTCGAGTCCACCTCTGGCGCTGCCGACGGTGGCCGCACGGGCCTCACCTCCGTCACCACCGGCGTGTTGTTCATTCTCGCCGCGTTCTTCTCCCCCATCGTCACCATCGTTTCCAGCGCCGCCACCTGCGGTGCTCTGGTCTACGTCGGCTACCTCATGATGAGCGAGGCCTCCGAGATCGACTGGTCCGACGTGTCGCAGGGTTTCCCGGCGTTCATGATTGTCGCCGGCGTGCCCTTCACCTACTCCATCTCTGCCGGCATTGGCCTGGGCTTTATCGCCTACGTGATCGTCGCGCTCTTTAAGGGCGAGGCCTCCAAGATCAAGCCGCTCATGTGGATCGCAGCCCTTGCCTTCCTCGTCTACTTCTTCGTAGCGTAACGGCATAGTCTGCCGAAGCAAAACAACAAGGCGCGGAGTCGCATCGAACGGCTCCGCGCCTTTCTTTTAGCGTCTGCCCCCGTGCCAGCGTGCGACAATTGAGGCTGTCAATATCACAACACCGAGAGAAGCCTGCCTTGGAAGCGCATCATAAGCAGATAACCGTTTATTCAGAGTGTGTGGAAGGCGCGCCCGTCATCTACCTCCCCGTGGTTATGGGCGACGGTAGTGAAGTCTACGAGCGCTGCCGAGAGCTCGACTGCCCGCCATTCACCCTTGTCGCCATTGGAGGGCTCGATTGGAATCGCGAGCTGAGCCCCTGGGAATGTGAGGGAACTATACGAGATGCCGAGCCCTTTGGTGGACAGGCTGCTGGTTTTCTTGACGAGTTGTTGAAGCAGATAATCCCCCAGGCCGAATCATCGCTCCCGCAACCGCCCGCCTGGCGCGGCGTTGCCGGCTACTCGTTGGCGGGTCTTTTTGCACTGTGGACACTTTGGCAAACAGATGTCTTTGAGCGCGCGGCGAGTGCATCGGGGTCGCTGTGGTTCCCCAGCTTTATCGACTACGCGCGCGAGCGCACGATGACAGCCACGCCCGACGCCGCCTATCTGTCGCTCGGTAAAAAGGAAACCAAGACGCCCAACCGCATGATGCGGCACGTACTCGACGATACGCACGCGATGGAAGAGCTGTTTATAGAGCGTGACATTCCAACAACGCTGGAGCTCAACCCCGGCAACCACTTTGCCCAAACTGACCTGCGCATGGCGCGCGGCATCCACTGGATACTGACGCATTAAAAATGGCGCCCACGCGTACATACGCATGGACGCCATTTTTAATTTGGCTGAACGCAGCTACTATTCAGCAGTCTCCTCAAGCTCGGAAGTATCGAACTCAAAGTCATTACCGGGCAGGATGGCGTTGAGCACAATGCCCACCAGCGAGCCCACGGCAAGGCCCGAAAGCGAAATCGTCACGCCGCCCAGCTCCAGCACGATGGCACCGGCGGTACTGTAGGCAATGCCGAGCGAAAGCACGAGCACCAGAGCCGCAACCAGCACATTGCGGTTGTTCTGGAAATCGACCTGATTTTCGATAAGGTTGCGAACGCCCACGGCACTGATCATGCCGTAGAGCACGAGCGACACGCCGCCGATAACGCACGCCGGCATGGCGGCAATCACCGCAGCGAACTTGGGACAGAACGAGAGGACAATGGCACAGCACGCGGCAATGCGAATCACGCGTGGGTCGAACACGCGCGTAAGCGCAAGCACGCCGGTGTTCTCGCCATACGTAGTGTTGGCCGGAGCGCCAAAGAGCGAAGCTAGAATCGTGGCAAGGCCGTCGCCGAGCAACGTGCGATGCAGACCAGGATCGGCGATGTAGTTACGCTCGCAAGTAGAGCCAATGGCGGAGATATCGCCAATGTGCTCAATCATGGTCGCAAAGGCCAGCGGCATGATGGTGATAATGGCCGTCGTGGCAAGACCGCTATCGAACTGCGGTCCAAAGAGCGCGAACACGGTGTTGTCCCACACGACAGGTAGACCGACCCACGGCGCGGCGGCAACCCCCGAAAAATCAACCTCGCCCAGCACCGCCGCGACGGCATAGCTCACCACAACGCCCAGCAAAATCGGCACGATCTTGACCATGCCGCGGCCCCAGATGTTGCAGATGATGATCACGGCCACAGCGATAACGGCGACAAGCCAGTTGGTCTGGCAGTTGGCAATGGCAGAGCTCGCCAGGATCAGGCCGATGGAAATGACGATGGGGCCGGTCACCACCGGCGGAAAGAAGCGCATGACGCGCTTGGCGCCAAAGGCGCGGAACAGGGCCGCAAGCACCGGATAGAGCAGGCCGGCGCAGGCAGCGCCCAGGCAGGCGTAGGGCAAAAGCCCGGCCTCGCCATTGGGCGCGATGGCGGCATAACCCGCGATAAAGGCAAACGACGAGCCCAGGAACGCGGGCACCCTACCGCGCGATAGAAAATGAAACAGCAGCGTGCCGATGCCGGCGAACAGAAGCGTCGCCGAAACGGAAAGGCCGGTGAGCACGGGCACGAGCACCGTGGCTCCGAACATCGCAAACATGTGCTGCAAACCCAACACGAACATGCGCGGGCGGCCGAGCGACGATGCATCGTAGATGGCATCGGTGACGGCGGGCGTCGAGGATTGGGACATGGAAGTCCTTTCATGATGGAAGGGCGATCAGGCATATCGGATAACCTGCCCGAACGATACGATCCGAACCATTGTACGTGATACGCCATGTCTCGCACACGCCGTCACCTGCAAACGGTAGCGTTACTTCCAAACGCGCTCGGCAATGCGCTTGACCAGCGCGATCTTTGCCCACTGTTCGTCCTCGGTCAGTTTGTTGCCAATCTCGCAGCTGGCAAAGCCGCACTGGGGCGACAGGTACAGGTTCTCGAGCGGCACATACTTTGCGGCCTCTTGGATACGTTCGACGATAACGTCCTCGTCCTCAAGCTCAGCCGCCTTGGTGGTCACCAGGCCCAGCACGACCTTCTTGCCGGGAGCAACGTACTTAAGCGGCTCAAAGCCACCGGCGCGTGGCGTATCGAACTCAAGGTAGAACGCGTCGACGTTCTCATGTGCGAACAGGTACGGCGCAATGGGATCGTAACCGCCCTCGAAGGCATACGTGGAGTGATAGTTGCCGCGGCACACATGCGTGTTGATAACCAGATCGTCGGGCTTGCCCGCGATGGCAGCATTGTTGAGCGCCACGCCCAGCTCGCTCACCTTTTGCAGGTCAACCGGGCTCATGCCAGTCTTGGACACAAAGTCCGTATCGCAATAGATGCCCCAGGTGCAGTCATCAAATTGGATGTTGCGGCAGCCCGCGGCATACAGGTCGGCGATCACCGTGCGATAAGCGGCTGCAATGGCGTCGGCAAGTTCCTCATCGGTCTTGTAGACGGCGCGCAGACTCTCCTGCTGTCCATCGCAGCGGTCGAGCGTAACCTCCGAGAACGTCTGGATCGGCGCCGGAATGGTTTGACGCGCGACCTGGCCCTCCCCCTCAAGCGCCTTGACAAACTTAAAATGCTCGACGAACGGGTGGTTCTCGCCGCTAATGGGACCGGTAACCACGGCGGTGTCGGCCGTCGTCTCCTCGTCATGGAACATATAACCCGTGCGTGAGGTGCGGCGCTCAATGCCGTTAAGGCCCCACATAAAATCGAGGTGCCAGTAGCTGCGGCGGAACTCGCCATCGGTGATCACCTGCAGGCCGGCGGCCTTCTGCTTGGCCACTAAGTCGCGGATGGCCTCGTCCTCGACGGCCTTAAGGCCGGAAGCGTCGAGTTTACCCGCGACATAGGCGGCACGGGCATCCTTTACAGCCTGCGGACGAAGAAAACTGCCGACGATATCGGCACGAAACGGCGCGTTCGGTTGAATCGAAGTGCTCATAGATATCTCCCTTTGCATTGGTTGCTTTACTGGGACAGAGTATGAGCGCTCATATGGTCATCGTAAAATATACGTTTATAACAGTTTGATATAGATGCTTCCTATATCAGTCTGGACTGTCATAAAGAGACTTGAACCGTGCGGAGCACAGCAGCCTAGATATGCTGACGAATCGCGTCGATATAGGCCCGACCGTAGCGCGTGAGCGTCGTGTTCTTGCGCGTGATGATGCCAATCTCCATGTACTCGTCCACGTCGAGCGGAATCGAGATAATGCCGGGGCCGTTGAGCTCGTGGCTGATCACGCCCGAGCATACCGTGTAGCCGTTGAGGCCCATGGCCAAATTGAACAACGTCGCACGGTCGCGCACGCGGATATTTTTGCGACGCTCGAACGTCGAGGTCAGCTCCTCGGAATAGTAAAACGAGTTGTAGCTGCCCTGCTCGTAGGACAGGAACGGGTAGTCTTCCAGATCCTCGAGCGTCACGCTGGAGCGGCCCGCCAGCGGATGGCCGGCGCAGACGAAGACATGCGGCGTGGCGCAGAAGAGCCCTTCGAACACGAGCTCGTTGGCGGCAAGCATGCGCTCGATGACCTCGCGATTGTGCTCCGACAGATACAGGATGCCGAGTTCGCTTTTCATATGCGCGACATCCTCGATAATTTCGTGGGTCTGTTCCTCGCGTAGGGTAAAGTCGTAGCGCGCGGCATCGAACTCGCAGATCACATCGACAAACGCGTTGACGGCAAAGGAATAATGCTGGCAGCTCACACTAAAGTGCGGCACCTGCTCGGACGTGCCTTTGTACTTGCCCTCGAGCAGGTCGGCCTGGTCGAGCACCTGGCGCGCGTACCCCAAGAAGGTCTCGCCTTCCTCGGACACAATGACACCCTTGTTGGTGCGCTCAAAGATATGCACACCCATCTCGTTTTCGAGATCGCGGATCGACGCGGTAATCGAAGGCTGCGACACAAAGAGCCGGCGCGAGGCCTCGGTGATGCTGCCGCATTCGGCAACCTTAACGACATATCTGAGTTGCTGGAGCTTCATGCCTTTCTCCCTAGACGTTTGTGACGTCGAAACCCGCCGTGTCCATTTGGCTCATAAACGACGGCATCTCTCCCGTCGCGGCGCAGGCGGCAATCTGATGCAGAGCCCCGGCAACCGCATCATCTGCCGCAGCGCCGATATGCCAGCGTGCGGCAGCCGTGACGGCCTCGTTGGCATTGGCGACTGCAACGGAGTTGGGAACGGCATCGATCATGGGCAAATCGTTATCGGAATCGCCGAATACGGCCACCTCGTCGGGCATCAGGCCCAAAGCACGCGCCAGCTCCAGCACAGCGCAGCCCTTGTCCCAGCCGGTCGGAAGAACGTCGAACAGGCACACGCGGTTGTTGGGAAACACGAGCGAGAGCTCCGGCACCTCAGCGGCAACACGCTCGCGCAGCTCGGCGAGCTCCTCGCGCGAACGGGCGCTCCAGATATTCGCCTTGTATACCGGGGCATCGTCAACGACAGGACGACAGGGAGCTTCTTCGCCCTTGAGCCACGCGTTGCCGCCTGACTTCATGGCGCGACGCACACGCTCGGGATCGCTTGTCACGCAATAGGCATCGTTATTCCAAAAGTCATCACCCAGACGGTAGACCTTCAAATACGTATCGTCGGTCTCCTGTTCAAAATAATCGGCTAAGCGCATAAGGACATCGTTATCGATTGCGCGCGAAGCGACTACTTCGCCATCGACAAACATCACCTGGCCGTTGCAAAACGCACCGGTCGAGAAGCACTCGGAGCGATTGCGGAACATCCAGCCCATCGCGGACGGCTGACGACCCGAAACCGGCCCAAAGTGCAAACCCGCCGCCTGCATGGCATGAATACCCTCAATGGCGTAGTCGCTGGCACCGTCATGCCCGGCTGGAATCAGCGTATCGTCCATATCGGTCAGCACAAGTTTGATCATAAGGTCCCCTCGGTCATTCTTAATCCCATCTATTGTACCGACCTGCCAAAAGGGACAGGTCTATTTCGGCAGGTTTCATCTGGGAAAACGCAAAGTCCCAGTTGTTACCTGCCAAAATAAACCTGTCCCTTTTTGGCAGGTGCGCTAGTATAGGGAACAACAGATTCGATGCGGGAGTGCCGGCGGTGCAAACCACAAGGCTGAGAGGGCATGGGGCCCAATCCTTTGAACCTGTCAGTTAATGCTGGCGTAGGGAGCATGCCGCCTTTACAGGGGCGCTGTCTATGCACAGCGCCCCTTTTCTATGCCAAGGAGGCATGTGCAGTGATTGATTCGGAACAGCTTAAGCAAAATGTGGTCAAAGCCGTGGAGGAGATTCGTGCCACCAATCCGATGGCCGGCTCCATTACCAACACGGTGACGATCGACTTTGTCGCCAACGCGCAGCTCGCCGTGGGCGGATCGGCCGCCATGGTCTATCTGCCCGACGAGGGCGAGGCACTCGTTGCCGGCGGCGGCGCCATCTACCTCAATATGGGCACGCTCTTCCCCATCTACGAACAGACGATTCCCCGCGCGGCCAAGGCGGCACACGACGCCGGCAAGCCCTGGGTGCTCGCTCCGGTGGGCCTGGGTATCGGTAGCCTGCGCACCCAGCTGGTAAACGAACTCAAGCAGTACAAGCCCGCCATCGTGCGTGGCAACGCCTCCGAGATCATCGCGCTCGCCGGGCTGTGGGGTCTTGAGGGCGAGGCGGCCGATCTGAGCCGCGTGCGCGGTGTCGATACCACCGACACGGTCGACGCCGCCCGCGATGCCGCCGTGGCGCTCGCCCGCTACACCGGCGGCGCCGTAGTGGTCTCGGGCGAAGTCGACCTGATTACCGACGGCACGACCGTGGCCAAGTCCCACGGTGGCAGCCCGCTCATGTCCAAGATCACCGGTTGCGGCTGCTCGCAGGGCGGCGTGCTAGCCGTGTACGCCTGTGCCGCCGACCCGTTTACGGCAGCCATCTGCGGCACCGCGGTCTACAACGTTGCCGGCACGCGCGCCGCCGCTGTCGCCGATGCCCCGGCAAGCTTTAAGGTCGCCTTTATCGATGAGCTCTACCGCGCGACCGCCCAAGATATCGCTGATAACCAACTCGAGCTCAAGGAGGCATAAGCCATGTCCGAGCCCGCAACTGCTGCCGGAATGAACACACTCGTCGCCGTGGCCATCGCCCCGTGCGGCACCGGCGATGAGCTGTCCGCCGAGGTCGCCGAGGTCGTGCGCGTCATTCGCGAGAGCGGCCTCCCCAACCGCACCACCTCGATGTTCACCGAGATCGAGGGCGACTGGGACGAGGTCATGCAGGTCGTGCGCGACGCAACCTTTGTGTTGGCGAGCAAGGGCATCCGCACCGAAGTCGTGCTCAAAGCCGATATTCGACCCGGATTTACCGACACCATGACCGGCAAGCTCGAGCGCATGGAAGCACAGATCAAGAAACAGGAGGAAGCACGATGAGCATCCGCGACAACCTTGATATCTCGGCCTATCTGGTGCTCGGCCCCGAAAACACGCTTGGGCGCCCCGTGGGCGATGTGGTGGCCCAGGCACTCGACGCCGGCTTTACCTGCATCCAGGTGCGCTCCAAGGTGGCAAGCGCCCGCGAGATCATTGCACTGACCGGCGACGCCGCGCAGGCAATCGCACAGGCTGGCAAGACCGGTCAGGTCGCCCTGTTAATCGACGACCGTCTGGACTGTGTACTCGCCGCGCGCGAGCAGGGCATTGCCGTCGACGGCGTGCACGTAGGCCAGAGCGACATTCCCGTCGAGGTCTGTCGCAAGCTGCTGGGCCCCGACGCCATCGTGGGCCTTTCGGCCCGCTGCGAGGAGATGCTCGAATACGTCAAGACCGCCGACATGAGCCTGGTCGACTACCTGGGCATCGGCCCACTCCACGAGACCGAGACCAAGCGCGACTGCGGACGCGCGGCCGATGGCTCTATCATCACCAAGAGCTTTGAGGACCTGGCCGCACTCCACGCGGCAAGCCCCGTGCCCATCGTGGTGGGCGGCGGCGTCAAGATGGCCGACTTGCCGCAGCTTAAGGCAACCGGCGTCGACGGCTTCTTTGTGGTGAGCGCCGTCTGCAGCGCCGATGACCCCTACGCCGCGGCCAAGGAGCTCGTCGACACCTGGCAGCAGGCGTAAAGTCTAGGTCGAGCAGCTTATTCGCGGCCTCATATCTTCAATAGCGGCGGAAAGCGCATCCCGGTTCGAACGTCCATTCCGGGATGCGCTTTCCGCATGCAACCCCTACCCTGCCAGATACGCTTCCAACGCCGGCAAAGTCGCCTCCGCATCACGACGGCCGACCTGGTAGATGCGCTCGAGCTCATCCGGTTCGCGGCACAGCGACGGCACCTTCACCGATTCGCTCGGCCGCACCACAAAGATTTCGCCGGCAGCCTCGCGACGTGCCAGGTCATCGAGCGTGGCATTGTAGACCTCATGCCGATGCTCAAGCGCCGCCACAAACTCTGGGTAGTGGCGGAACACGCGCCGCAGCATAGGCATCACACTGTTGGGCTGCTTTACAAAGCCCGCCGGCTGCGTCAGCACCACCACGTTACAGTCGTAGCCCTGCGCAAACAGCCAAGCGCTGGGAATGGAATCGGCCACGCCGCCATCCAGGTACTTGCGGCCCTCAATGGCGACAGGACGCGTCGCCACGGGAATCGCCGACGACGCGCGAATCCACTCGATATCCCTCTCGTCGCCATAGGGCAGGTCATGGTAGACGGCCTTGCCCGTCTCGATATCGGTACACACGCACGTAAACCGCATGGGGCAGGCGCGATACGCCTTCAGGTCGATGGGATCGCGCTCGATGGGCACCTCGTGATAGGCAAAATCGGCATTGAACATATCGCCGGTTCGCAGCCAGCTGGTCACGCTTGCATAGCGCTTGTCGGCACAATAGGCCTTGTTATAGCGAATGGCGCGGCCGATCTGGCGCGATTTAAAGTTGTAGCCAAACGCCGCACCCGCCGAGACACCCACCATATGGTCGCAGGTCAAACCGTGCTCCATCCAAACGTCGAGCACGCCCGCCGTATACATACCGCGGTAGCCGCCTCCCTCGAGTGCCAGCCCCACCGTGCGCGTCATATTTGGCTGTGTCATGCGACCATCTCCGTCCCCGCAAATTCAAACGGAACAAGTATACCCGTCAACATATACCGCCCCAGTCGCATTTTTTATGCGCACCCAGGCGCTGCCGTTTGGCGAATAATAGCCGCCCGCAGCATGTGCGCCCATATACAATTGTGTACCCCATATACAATTGTGCACTGTTGTTTATACTACGCAGCAGTTATCAACAGCGAACATTAGCCGGCAAAGTAACCCGGCAACGCAGCAAGGCGGGGGCCTGGATACACGCAAAACACCGAGCAACGACGCGTGTACACAACGAGCTCGCCCGACGCAATCCGCCCCGACCTCAGAAAGCCGCTTAGAATATGGAAACCGTCAGCAATTACACCGAGACGCTCGAAAAGACCGTCCGTGACCTTCTCGAGCGTCAGGGCGATCTGATTAGGACCGCCTTTACCGACCAGCTTACCGGGCTTGGCAACCGCGGCGGCTTTGCCCGCTCCTTAGAGGAAATCTGGGAACAGGAACTGCCCGTGACCATGGCATTTATCGACATCGATAACCTCAAGCACTGCAACGACGTCTTTGGGCATGACGAGGGCAACCGCTATATCTTGCAGATAAGTCTCTATCTTAAGCTGTATATGAAGGTGGGCGAAGCGGCGTTTCGCATAGGCGGCGACGAGTTTGCCATCCTATCTACGATTGCGACCGAGGACGACCTCGCCGATCGTCTGGAACACTGCCGAACGATCCTGCTCAAAAACAACGATTCCGAGATGCCCCGCTCGTTTAGCTACGGAGTGTCACACGCCGACCCCGCCCTGGGCGAAGCCCCCAATCGCATGACGCTCGATGCCGACCATCGCATGTACGACTACAAGCTACGTCATGCCTTGCATCTTGATCGACGCAATATCACGCAAGTCCACGCCGACGACTTCGAAATAAGCGATCGTATTTTCGACGCCTTTTCGATGCTCAACGAGGGCCGCTATTTCTTTATCGAGAACTTGGATAAACATCGCACCCTTTGGTCACAAAACGCCTTGCGCGATCTCGGACTTCCTTCAGAGCACATAGACAACTGTCGCGATTGCTGGAAAAAGCGCGTCCATCCCGATGACCTTGAGGCTTTTACCGACGACATCGACCAAGTCTATAACGGCTCCAAGCACCATCGAGTCATGCAGTATCGTGTACGCAACGCCACAGGCGACTACGTGCTCTGCCGTGCTCGCGGTTTTCGCATCGATGGGGGCGAAAACGAGCCCTCGCTCTATGTCGGCGAGCTCGTCAATCATTCCCTTGCCGAGACCGTCGACGCCGCCACGGGGCTTGGAACGCAACGCATGCTGGTCAACGCTATCGATGCCTGTCGCCGTGACCACTGCAAAACAGGACTCATCGCCGTGCGCGTCCGCGGCACGACGAAGCTCAACGAGCTCTATGGAACCGAGGCGGTCGACAGCATGCTTGCCGAATACGCAGGCCGTATGCTGTCGATCACCCGCGGTAGAAGTCGCGT
Organism: uncultured Collinsella sp.; assembly: GCA_902494465.1. Taxonomy (GTDB): domain Bacteria; phylum Actinomycetota; class Coriobacteriia; order Coriobacteriales; family Coriobacteriaceae; genus Collinsella. The sequence continues at coordinate 60 of CABUTH010000044.1, read as the reverse complement.
CTTCCGTTCACGAAGTGTCCAGTTCGTCGTGCTCAGCAACGCTTTGGACCACGGGGCATT
>CABUTH010000043.1 GCA_902494465.1 uncultured Collinsella sp. | reverse complement strand
TCAGATCGATGTTATCGAGACTATCGAGCTCAATGCGTTCGGTCTTATCCTGGCCCACAATCGGTTCAAGATAGCCCACATTAAGTTCAATCGCGCGCGAAGCCGGAATCTTGGTAAAGTCCTCCGCCTTAATCTCTCCGATATTCCATGTGCCCGTCATCTGGTCGCCCGGGCGCGCCAGCACCATGTCATAGTAACCGCTGAGCGAAATGCGCAGGGTGGCTGCTGTCTTGGAGAGAGCGTCCGCTGTAAAGCTGCCGTCATCGCCAACCGCCAGCGGCGTGGACTGCCCCGCCTGCACGAGTGTAGCCGTCGCGCTCTGGGGAAGTTTGCCCGTCACCTGGGCCGCCTCGCCCATCCACTCAAACGTGTAGGCAGGCTTCGAGGAATCGACGGAGTCCTTGCAATCGGCCACGGCATCGGCAAGCTTTTTGACCATCGAGGGGTTGCCAGCCGAATCGGTCGCATAGGCATAGATGGTCTGGCCTTCACTAAAGGGAATCGCATACGTTACGCCATCGATTGTCACGCGCTCATTATAGTCGCCCGGATAGCCCGCCTCACCAAACTGAAGATCGGGGTTCATCACGCGCAGGGCAACGGCATTATGGTTCGTCTCGTTTCCGTATCTCGTGTTCTCAAAAGCTCCCCACTCTATCATTTCCACGCTTTTGGGTAGCACAATCTCTTTGCCGGCAATCGCAGGATCAAGAGAGGCGAACGCGTGCGCTCCGATATATTTAACGCCGTCGCCGATCGTCACCGACGACACATGCGAGCACCCGTCAAAGGCATTGCGCTCAATCCGCTCCACCGTGCCCGGCACATTGATCTGCGTAAAGGTGAGCACTGTTGTGTCCGAGACATAGAACTGTGGCACGCCGCAATAGGCGAATGCAAGATAGTCGATAGTTTTGACCGAAGGCGGCAGCGTTGCCACCACCTTGTCGTCAAGTTGTTCACATTCCTTAAAGGCCTGCTCGGGAATCGTGGTAAAGGCCGCGTTGTTGGGCCAGGTTACCGTTTGGAGCGTCTTGCTTTTGTAGAATGCATAGCTCTTGAGCTCCTCGACCGAATCGGGCAGTGCGATCTCTTTGATGCTGCTGCCGCCCAAGCCTCCAACCGAGCGGACATGCGAATTAGGGGCGAAGGTGATCGATGTGAGCGCAGCGCTTCCCATACCCGTAAGGCTTACGACATTTTTGTCGTCGATGGTCGAGGGCACCTCCAACGTGGTAATGCCCGCGTCGCCATACTCGATAGAAATTTCGTTGGTGAGGCTATCAATCGAGAAGTAGTACTGCGCGGGGGTCTGCTCGCCGGCCACGTAGCCATCGTCGTATTCGTCCTTTACGCCCGTGGCGCCCTTCGAGGTCATCCAGAGCCCAAGATCCTCATTCCAGGTTGCTTCGGCTTCGGCGGTCTCCTCCTGCTTCTGCTGCTCGGCGAGTTCCTTGCCCTCGACAAGATCGGTGGCGAGCGTACCCGCAGGTGTGCTCTCGGTCTGCCCGGCGCCCGTTAGGCCCGCCGCCGATGCAATCTCGGAGGGCGGGGGCGTAGGGGTATCACCGCTATCGAGCACTGTGGGGTCGGCGGCGCCGGCATCGGGCGCGGGGTCGGCGGAAGCAGAGTCTGACGTTTGGGCGTCAGCCGAATCGGCGGAAGCGGCGTCGTCCGCTTGGCCGTTATCCGTCTGCACAAAAGTGCCGTCGGTGTTGAGGGCCTCAGCAAACGCGCCCACAGGCAACGAGCCCGTCACCATGGTGAGGGTCACCGCGGCAACGGTCAGGCGGCGGCAAAGCGCTCGAACAGTAGTCCACCTCATGGTCGTTCCTTTCCTGCAAACCAAAAGTCATCCAGCGTAATCGTCGTCCAAAAACAAAGCGAACGGTAGGTTCATATATACGAACCTACCGTTCTACCTGCGCAAACCACCACAAAGGGGACAGGCACCTTTGTGGTGGCTTTGGACTTGCCGGCCGGTTTGTCTCGATCTGTAACAGTTAGAGGTCAGATTCCCCGCTTGGTGTTACAGGTCGAGACATTAGATTGGCGGCCATTCGGTTCATCTAAATCTGTAACATCTAGGGTCGTTTTGGACAGCCAGGTGTTACAGATTGAGATCTTGCTGAGGTGGAAACGAGGGCCTCCGCCGAAACCTAGTTCTCGCGGCGCTTTGAGGCGATGCCGATGGCTGCTGCGATGGCGCCGGCGAGGCTCATGGCCGCGGCGACAAGTCCGGTGCTGTCACCCGTTGCGGCGAGGGTGGCATCGCTGGTCTTGGCAGCGGGCTTGACGGCCGGAGTCTTGGTGGTCGAGACGGTCGTAGTAATCGTGGCGGTCGTTGGCGCCTGACCCGGCTTGGTCTCGGGCTTGGTCTCGGGCTCGGGCGTCGGCTTGGGGTCCGGCGTCGGCGTCGGCATTGCTTCAGGCGTCATCGTAAGATTGGTATAGACCCACATGGTGGTCGTCTTACCGTCTCTATCGAGATTCTCCGCATCGGATTCGTTCCACCAGTAGCCATAAGTCTTGCCGTTAATTGTGACCCTAGTGTCACGAGTAAAGTAGAAACCCTCATGCGACTTGAGATAAAAACCGTAGCTGTAGGTCTTCCCAGCCTCAAACGTATCAATGTGGTTCTCGATATTTTGATCCCAGAACCATGCCGAGTTCACTCCAGCGCCATCCTCAGAATTCCAGAACTCGCACTGATACCAATAACGAGTGTCATCGGACGTAGCGCCCGTGAACACCGGCTTATCGCCGTCTTTGAACGTGACGGTAGCGCCATTAATCTCGACCGTGTCGATTGCTTGCCACACAAGAGCCTTTTCGCAGGTAAACGATGTGGTCGGCGCAAGGAACAGACCATTTTCGACTTTCTGAACACTCATGGCGTTAAGTGGCTCGCCATTGATTGCCACAGTGCAGCCGTTGGCAAACTCATACCCGTTCTTTTGGCGTAGCATGACAGAATGCATGTAGTGCTTGCCTTCTTCGAACTTGTCGATTCGCTTCATGCCCGGTGTGTACATGCCCTCGTCGGAATACCAGAAGGCGACGGGATGAAGATCCGTGGGGTCGCTGTTGTCCATCTCCTCCCAGCACTCGTAAGCAATTTCATACTTGTCGTAATCTGCGTATGGTACATGAGTGGTTGGAGCGGGAGTATCCCCAGCGCGATAGCCGATATATCCTGAACCCAAATCAACGCTATTGATTGCCTGTCCATGAGCAGCTAGCTTTACCACGGTGTTGAAGTTGTAGCGCAGGTAGTAATCGGTCCTTGTTTCATGGACAACGATTTGAGCTGGTTTATCGGAGGTGCTATCAGGATCGCCGATGAGGATGCCATCATTATAGTCGGTGCCGTTGAACGTCAACGTTGAAGTAAACGGCACATCCTCGTTGCGGATGAGTGCATAGTTTCCGTCTACAAAGTCGCCACCCGTCAGGGTCAGCGTCGCGCGCATCTGCCCTTCATATGGCGCAATGTAAATCGTCACGTTCGATTGAGACTGATCGGCGACTTCAACAAGCGCGCCAGTAGCGGCATCTGCCTTGTAATACTTAGTTTCGGATGCGTTTGATAGCTTATCCGCCACCTCATCTGGGACCGGTCCAAAATCCCATGAGAAACTACCGCCTCCGGTAAGAGAAATCTCGGGTGGAAGCTCGCATTCCCTGTAGTAGGATTCGACGTTCGTGTCGATTGTCACGCCATCCCCACCCGTCACGTCGGTCACACCGCAGGGCATAATGGCGTTGTCTGCCGGCATGGCGGCGTTGTTGCTGGAAGCGTTTTGCTCGGCGGGCATTGCATCGCCAGCCCCTTCGACGGTGTCAGCCAAAGATACCTGCTGAGTATCGGCCTCGTTCTGAGTTGCCGGAGCAGCCTCGGTTGTCGGTGTTGTCGCCGCATTCGCATCCACCGTAGCCGCCGGCGCCGCAGGAGCCGCAGCGACCTCACCCGTCGTAGCAGCAGAATCCGCACATTCGGTCGCAAGCGCCACACTCGGCAGTAACAGCTGGCCGACCATGAGCGCGCACGCACCGACGCTGGCGACCCTCACACCCGCGCAACGCCAAGTACCGTGAACGAGCGAGCAAGCGCGCTCGCGCTGCGTCTGCTTGGCAAAATGTTGTCCTTGCATGTCGTCCTCCTTAATCGAGGTTTGTTTCCATGACATCACAGTGCGGCAAACCGGGCGCCACGCCTAGGTTCGTACATGCGAACCCGCGTCCCTACCTGCGCAAACGCAAAAGCCGCCACGCGGGGACGCAAATCCCTGCGCGGCGGCTCAATCAAGCGCACCGAGGTTTTATGCCCTGCATGCCCTAGGCAAAATTGCTATTCCTCGCGACGACGCGCGGCGGCGATGCCGGCGGCTGCAACCGTGGCACCAGCGACGCTCATGGCGGCAACACTCAACGCGGCGCTATCGCCCGTGGCCGCGAGAGTAGAGGCCGTCGCCTTCGAAGCCGTGACGGATACCTTGGCGGCAGCAGGCTTTACATTCACGGCCGAACCAGTCTGTGTCGAAGTTTGGGTCGTCGCCCCCGTCGTGCCCGTCGAGCCCTCGCCTCCCGGCTGCGGCTTGGGAGTCGGTGCCGGATCGGGAGCAGGCGTAGCACCTCCGTCGAATACGATATGCGCGACCTTGGCGATCTTGTCCGCATCGCGATCGGCCCTCAAAACGCCTTCGCCGGGCTCACCAATCGTCTGTCCCCAAAAATCAGAATATTCAAATCGGTTGCCCAGCGCCATGGGACGGGCACCCAGCTTTTGGTAGTCACGCACCACGCCGTTGACGGGAAGCACGATCTTCCCTCCCTCGCCGATAACGATCATGCCAGCGGGGCCGTTGGCGGTCGTGAAGTTGTCGGCAACGATCGCTCCATCGCTGCCCTGGGCAACAACGGAGCCGTTTTTAATTTGGATGCTTCCGCCCTCGATCGCACTCCCCGAGCTGGTATGCAGGCCGTACGTGTCGTTAGAATACCGATCTTTCGAGGCGCTGGCGATCGCGGTCACAAACGTGTTCTTTCCATCGATGATGATATCGGCAGTGGCATCGTCGCCCATTCCGGCCGCCTCGATACCCACGGCACCCCAGTTGCCGCCCGAAGCGTCGGCAATCGCGGTCACGAGCGAATCGCCTGCAATCTCGACACGCGCGGCGCCGTTGTTGACACGGGACACAATTCCCTGAGATTCCAGGGTGGATTCGGCCTTGACCGTCACCTTTGAGCCAGAGCCAATTGACACGCGACCGCCCTTGTTGCTCTGTCCGTCATGCTCCCATGTAAACTCGCCATCTCCCCTGGGTGCGCCGTTAGTGGCATAGATGCCCGTCACGTAACCGTAGTACCCGTCGCCGGACTCCGTCGCACGTCCCGCCTTTACATCGACAGTCGCGCCGTTTTTAATGGTCACGTCGCCACCAAACGTAGTTATGGCCTCGGCGTTCTCGCACTCCTCGCCATTCGCATCCGTACCCGTCGCCGTCACGTTGACCGTGGTGCCGTCGATGGCCACATCTCCGCCAATAATACCGTCACCCGCCGCCGTGATGACGTCGGTCTGGCCCGTCGCGTTGAGCGTGCCGCCGCCCGTTATGGCAAGGTTGCCGCCTGAGACCTCGATGGCGCTCTGACCGGCATCGGCCGTAACGGTGTTGGTGTTGGTCACACCGATGTTGAGGTTGCCCTCGGCGCTGATGCCGCCGCCGTTATAGCCATTGAGCTGCATGTCGTCGGCGCCGTTCCAGGACCACGTGCCCGCCTCGTCGCCGACGGCAACACCCCCGTTGTACTGCGTGCCACCCACGTTGATCCAATCTGCTGCCAAGGCAACGCTTGGCAGCAGCAGCTGACCGACCATGAGCGCACACGCTCCGACGCACGCCAGCCTGGCACCCGCCCGTTTCCACGAACCGTGAACCAGCGAGCAGGTACGCTCGCGTTGGGTCTGCTTATCAAAGTGACTTCCGCACATAACGCCCTCCTTGGTCGTAGGGACACCACCACAAAGGTGCCTGTCCCCTTTGTGGTGGTCCTGTACCACCAAGATGTGCCAAATGACTCCGTATGCCTAGGTTCGTAGATGCGAACCTAGGCCTCTACCTGCGGTTTAATTCAATATGATTTCGCCATCGCCACACGCGTCCCAAGGACGCTACAATCGAGGACACGATCATTCGTCCACCCAAAGGACTGTCCTTGAACCTGAGCAAGCCTAAAATCAACGCGCTTCTGGCACTCGCGCTCTTCACCTTCGTCTTCCTTGCCGCCGAGTTTCGCTTCGACGTCAACGTCGGGCTGCTCGCCGGTGCCGAACGCGTTGTAATCGCGCAGGGCTTTATTCTGGGTGCGAGCGTGCTCGGCTTTATCGGATATGCGCCGCTGCTCGGGCTCGCACAGCGCAAAGGCCGGCCTCAGGCAGTTGTCAGCGCCGCCGTCCCCATCGCCATCTTGGGGTTGACTCAGATTCAGTCCCCCACGAGCCCGCTTGCGCTCGAGATTCTGGGGTGCCTCGCATTCCTCGGACTCGGCCTGCTGGGCGCCGCCACTCACCACGCCTTTTCGTTGGCATTCCAGGATGACCCCAAGCTTGCCACCGGTGCGGGAGCAGCCTACGCCGCGGGCATCCTGATGCAGTTCGCCGTCAACCTGCTCAATTGCGGCGGTATCGCAGAGCTCATTGTCCTTGGCACAGCGACTATCGCCATCTCCGCCCTCATCGTCGTTCCCCAAAAGGCTGCTGAGAGCTCCTGCCCCGCCATCAATCCCTTTGCCGAGCCCTCACATGCCCTCGCCAAACAGGCATGCTGGAGCATTGCGCTCGTCATGGTTCTTGCCTGCTTGTTCTCGACCCTCGACAACGTTGTCACGCTCTCCAACGCCCACGGCACCATTGCCGTGCAGACCTGGCCGCGCCTCTTTTTGGCTGCAAGCGGCCTTGCCGCCGGTCTTATCTTTGATCTTGCCGAGCGCCGCTACATGGGACTTGTCATGTTCGGCATCGCCGTGCTCTCGACCATTTCCATCCTAGCCGTAGAGGCCGGGGCCGATCCCAACCTGGGCCTTATCGTCTTTTACCTGAGCTCGGGCTTTTTCGTCACGTTCTTCACCGCCACGTTTACTCAGCTGGCACCACGCATGCACGTGCCCGCCTTCTGGGCCGGCATGGGCCGTGCGGCCAATAATGTGTGCGCGTTCACCACGTCGGGCGTCTCGCTTGCACTTGTGACCTCTGGCAATGTTTCTCTCATTATGATCGGTGCGCTCGTTTTGCTCGTCGCCGCCTGCGCGACATTCGTGGCAGCCGGCTTGTTCCGCCTGCCCCAAACCGAGCAGGAGCGCGAACACCAGCAACGAGCCGAGAAAGCGCTCGCTGCACCGAGTATCGAAGAGCAGCGCCAGGCCTTCACCGTCAATCACGCTCTCACCCCGCGCGAAGTCGACGTGCTCATAGCCGTGACCCAGGACGAACGCCCGCTCAAGCAGGTCGCCGAGGAACTCGGCATCTCGATGCGCATGGTACAGCGCCACCTGAGCTCTATCTACCAAAAGACCGACACGCAGACGCGCGCCGGTCTCACCAAAATCTTCCCCTCAGCTTAAAACAAAAACCACCACAAAGGTGCCTATCCCCTCTGTGGTGGTTTTGGTCGGTTAGCCTTCGAGCTGAGCCACCTTGTAGCGGTAGGCTGCGGCGATGACGTCCTTGCAGCCCTCGCGTCCCAACTTGGCGCGGTTGACGACGATATCCTTACCGCTCGTCATCTTCCACTTTCCGGCGCTATAGCGCTTATAGAACGCCTCGCGCGCCTTCTGCTGCTGCTTGACCAGCTTGGCGCCCTTCTTTTTGTTAAGGCCGCGCTTCTTGCGCACGATCTCGACGCGGTCCTCAAAGGGAGCGGTCACTAGCACGGCAATGTGGTTGGGGTTGTTGCGCAGCAGATAATCGGACAGGCGGCCTTCGATAATGCAGCTCTCGGTCTCGCCCAGGTCCAAAATCACCTGGCTCATCTTTTGGAACAACTTATCCGAGTACGAACGCGCATCGTAGCGGTCGGGCAGAAACGCCATATTCTCCACGGCCAGGCGTTCGTCGTAGGCAGCCATCTTGTCGAGCGACTCGCCCGCGCGCAGCGACGCACGCACCAGCAACTCGTTATCGTACAGCGGAATCCCCAGCTCATCGGCAAGGATACGGCCAATCTCGTGGCCCTCGGCACCAAAGTCGCGCGCAATGGTAATGACCACAGGACTCTTCTTGTTCTCCAGATCGCTCATCGCGATTCCTTTCTAACAAATGAGAAATAGGCAATTCCTGATTCCCATTTTGTCACTTAGACCGTCCTGGTTTCCCAAGTGCGGCAGATTGCCCCGAAAGAGGAGCGCCGCGTACTAAATGTACGCAAGCGACGATTGAGGGGCAAGGTGCCGTGCTTGGGGAAGCAGGACTATGCGGCCACGATACGGCGTTGATATGCCCTCACCAGCAACGAGATACCAAAGTTGAGCACAAAGTACATCGCAAACACCAGGCCGTAGAGCATAAGCACCTGCGACAGGTCGATCGCGTGGGCCATCACGACGTTTGCCGTGTACATGAGTTCGGCCACGTTAATGCCCGAAAGATACGAGCTGTCCTTAATGACGGTCGTGCACTGGCTAAACAGCGCCGGAATGATCGTCTTAAACGTCTGCGGCAGAATGATGTAGCGCATGGTGGCAAAGAAGCCAAAGCCCTGGCTCTGCGCGGCCTCAAACTGGCCGCGCGGAATCGAGTTGAGGCCGCCGCGAACAATCTCGGCCATAACAGCGCTGGTAAACAGCGTAAAGGCGATGGTCGAAATCACAATGTCCAAACCCTGCACCGTAAAGTAGATAAACAGGATCCACAGCAGGTTCGGCGTGCAGCGGAACAGCTCGATATAGGCGCTCACCAAAATACGGAACGGGCGGGGCGCATAGCTTTTAACGAGCGCCAGCACCGTGCCAAAGATGAGCGAGAAAAAGATCGACAGCGCCGAGATCTCGATTGTCTTAACAAAGCCGCCCCAAATGTAGAGCAGGTTCGTCGCGTTGAAGATTTCCATGCGCTAGGCCTCCTCTACGTTGTCGAGCCCCAGCTCGGCCAGGCTCACGCCGCGCGGACGCTCCTTGGAGCGGCGCTCGAGCCACTGCACCAGCATGGCGAGCGGAAAGCATATGATGAAGTACATAAGGCAGCAGACGATGTATCCCTGCAGGTAACCGTACAGACTCACAAAGTTGTCGGAACGATACATAAGGTCGCCGCCGGCCACAAGCGCCAGCACCGACGTGTTTTTGACCAGGTTGAGCGCCTGGTTACACAGCGGCGGCAGAATGATCTTAAACGTCTGGGGCAGCACGATGTACCAGTACGCCTGCGCACGGGTGAAGCCCTGGCTCTGGGCCGCCTCCATCTGACCGCGCGGAACCGCCTCGATACCAGTGCGGATGACCTCCGAAATGTAGGCCGCGTGATACAGGCCCACACCCAAGAAGCCCAGCACGAACGGCGCGATGCGCACCGGCTGGTCGGCACCGGTTATGGCCTGCAAAAACTGCGGACCGGCCATGTACATAAAGAGCACTTGCACGGGCAACGGGGTGTTCTGGTAAAACTCCACGTACACGCGGCTTATGGCGCGCAGCACGCGCGAGCGAGTGGTAGAGAAAACGCCCAGCAGCGTGCCCAGCACCAGCGACAGCAGCAGGCCGGTAACGACCACTTGCAGCGTCACGCTAAAGCCCTCCCAGAAGGGCCCCATGTTTTGAAATGTCGTCGACCAACGGTCGGCGTCAAATAATCCTTCGAGCATTTGATTCCTTCCTTGGACGATGCGCCTATACAAGACCCCAGGTCTTGACCTCTTGGTCGAGCCAGCCATCGGCCAGGCGATCGCAAATCACCTGATCGACCACGGCAGAAAGGTCGCAGCCCTTCTTGGTCGCCACGCCGTAGCCCTGCTCGCCAAACTTGACCTCGGGCTGCAGCAGCTCAACGGTCTCGTTCATGTAACCGGCCAGCGTGGAGCGGTCCATGGCAAAGACGTCGATATTGCCGGCATCGAGCGAACTCTTGATGATGGGATAGCCGCTAAAGGCCCTAAACTCGGGCTTGCAGCTAAAGCCATTGTCCTTGATCATCTGCTCAATCAGACTCTGCGTGGTAGCACCTTGGCTCACGCCAATGACCTTGCCGTCCAGGTCCTCAATCGAGGTAAAGCCCGAACGCTTCTTGACCATGAGTCCCACGTAGTCGGTGCGGTACGGCGTCGAGAAATCCCAGCTCTTCTTGCGCTCGTCGGTGATGGTGTAGGTCGCCGCGACCACGTCAAGTTGGCCGTTATCGATCAGCGGGCCGCGCGTCTTGGGCGTCACGTCGGTAAACTCGACAAGCTCCTGGGCGCGGGCCTCCTTGTAGCTCACGCCAAAGACGGCAGCGGCGATCTGGTAGCACAAATCGACTTCCATGCCCTCAAAGCGGCCCTTGGCGGTGTCGTAATAGCCATAGCCGGGAACGTCCTTCTTAACGCCGGCATTCAGATGGCCACGCGACTTGATGGCCGCAAGCTTGGACCCCTTGTCGGAGCCCTCGCCGCTGGTGGAGTTGCCGCAACCGGTAAGCGCGGTCCCCGTCAGCGCGAGCATGCCGGCGCCAGCCAGCTGCAAAAAGCGACGGCGCGACATGGCCGCCCTCGTCATATCCGTCATGTCCATCACCGCGCCTAGTGCAGAATCTTGGACAGGAACTCGCGGCAGCGCGGGTTCTCGGGGTTATCGAAGAAATGCTCGGGCGTGCCCTCCTCCAGGATGCGGCCGTCCTCCATAAAGATGACGCGGTCGGCCACCTGGCGCGCAAAGCCCATCTCGTGCGTCACGCAGATCATGGTGATGTCCTCCTGCGCGAGCTCAATCATAACGTCCAGAACCTCCTGGACCATCTCGGGGTCGAGCGCCGAGGTCGGCTCGTCAAACAGGATGATGGGCTGCTTGGTGCACAGGGCACGGGCGATGGCAATGCGCTGCTGCTGACCGCCCGAGAGGTTCTGCGGATACTCGCCGGCCTTATGCGCCATGCCGACACGCTTGAGCGCGGCGATGGCGATCTCGTTCGCCTCCTCCTTGCTCTTCTTTTGCAGCTTGATGGGCGCGAGCGTCAGGTTGCCCAGCACCGTCATGTTGGGATACAGGTTGAATTGCTGAAACACCATGGAGCTGTACTTGCGAGCCATCTCCAGGTGATTCTTTTTGGTGAGCGGCGTACCGTCGATGACGACCTCGCCCGACGTGGGCTCCTCCAGATAATCGACGCAACGGATGAGCGTCGACTTACCCGAACCGGAAGGCCCGATCATTACGAGCTTCTCGCCGCGCTTGACGGTGAGGTTGATATCTTTGAGCACATGCAGGTCGCCAAAGTACTTGTTGAGATGCTTGATCTCGATCATGTCTGCCATGAATGTCCCTTCCCTGCGTTTACACGAGTTGAACTATTGTACGGAAAGAACCACGTTTCCGCAGCCCACACTACATTCCCGTAAAGAACCCGCAACCTTCCACCTACTCATTGGGGACAGACTTAAATGAGTGCCCACTTCCCGGGCACTCATTTAAGTCTGTCCCCAATGAGTGCCCTTCAGCTGCCATCAAAGACGATATGAGCAGGACATAAAAACATTGAGAGCCCCTGCTGCATGAAAGACCGCGGATCAGGCCGACAATGGTGAGTGTCTAATTCAGCCGCGGCGGCCACGCCGCATTCATGGAAG
>CABUTH010000042.1 GCA_902494465.1 uncultured Collinsella sp. | reverse complement strand
CTTAGATCCGTTTTCATAGACGAGGTTCTCGCCCGCAAAGACCATATCGGTCGTGGACTCGCCCTCGCTCGCATCCGCGTAGGCATAGGCGCAGTACAGGCGCGCGCTTTGGTTAGAGATAAGGCTGCGGCGGTAATCTGCCTTACCGATGATCTCGTCGGAAGCGGAGGGGTTGAGAATCACCGTGGCACCGGCAAGCGCCATCTCGGTCGAAGGGGGCGCCGGCACCCACAGGTCCTCACAGACCTCAACGCCCAGCACCAGGTCCTCGGCGCCCTCATCACAGCAACGGTAGACAAGCCCCGAACCCAGCGGGACCGGACCCTGACCGGCAAATTCAACCCACACGGGATCCGCAGGCGCCGGAGCAAACCAACGGCGCTCATAGAACTCGCCATAGTTGGGCAGATACTTCTTGGCCGTGAGACCCAAAAGCTCGCCCGCGCAGCACACGGCGGCGCAGTTGTAGATATTCTCGGCAACTGTAACGGGAAGACCGACAGTAAAGACAATCGGCAGCTCACGAGTCTCGTCGAGGATATGCACCAGAGCAGCCTCGCAGGCGTGAAGCAGCGTGCGGTTATGGAACAAATCGGCCGCGGTATAGCCGCACAGGTTAAGCTCGGGCAGCACCAACGCACGAACGCCGCGCTCAGCAGCCTCGCGAACAGCCGCCAGCGCAACCTCGGCATTGCCCTCGACATCGGCCACGCGAATCCGCGGCGACGCCGCCGCCACACGCAAAAAGCCATCGTTCTTATTAGCCGAAACGCAGCATTGCCTTGTTGATCTGGACACTGGAGGCCCCTTCTACCCTGAGATTCAGTCTAACGGACGTTCACATATCTCTAACTAGCCAAAGCAACCTCCCAGTTTACTGAGAGGCCAACCTGTGCTAAGAGCATGTATTTCAAAATTAAGGCATATCAACGTCACATCTTTCGCAAATAATTCAATTGAAACACAACTACCATCATAATTGAAAATACACCAAGTCCTGTAACGAGAATTGAGAACATCGCGATGCTCGTGAACAGCGAAACAAGGAGTGTTGAAATAACAACAGCAACCGATTGCAAAGACTCCCTAATTGAAAACAGGCCTATCGATTCAGATCCGTCTCTCGCCAAATCCTGCAGCGATGTTATGAGAAGCACATCTTGAATGGCGTTTCCGGCACCGACGATAAAAAGGAAAATAAACGATATCCCAGACGCATAGCGATAGCCAAACGCCAGATACGCACCGAGCGCAAGATACGTCACAAAACAATATGATTTAACGCAATCGGAACCACTGATTAAACGACCATATATTGTATTTCCGAACAACAGTCCGATTGTAAGACTACTCTGAAGGAATCCGTATTGTATCGATGACGAGTCAAATTGCAATTGCGCTATAGCTGGCAAAAGAGAATTCAGAGAGCCGAATGCCACGCCACTAGAAATATCGATTAATAGGAAACCAATTGCCAAGTGCTTCGCGCTAAGATCACTAAATGCAGTCCTGTTTTTTTCATTTTTGCTTATCCCCTCTTTATCATTAACCTCGATAACCGACGGAACATCTCGCAGCAACCAGAACGACACGGCAAAAGAAAGCGCGTCTAATGCAAGAACAGCCTCCGCCCCAAATTGAGCGACAACAAAACCGCCGGCAACTGGCCCCAGAACCATCATCAAATTCTGCAGAAACCCAAACGAATTATTAATTACGTCGCGATTGATACTATTCGTATTGGCTCTTAACAACGAGTAAAAGCAGGGCATTTCAACCGTTCGGCAAAGCGATACCGCACACGTAATAGCAAACATACTCCATTTACTATCAATAAAAATATAGCAAACGAATAATCCCGCGCGAATTAAGTCTGCCAATCTCATGGCCTGCAGTGTCCCGATACCCATCTTCTGAGGCAGCTGCGCGAGCGCAACTGAAAACAGAGAGGGGGCAAATCTGCAGCAGACCATCAAAGCAGTTGCAGAAACATCGTGAGTTACCTCGTAAATCAGCATTGGCAAAGCAATATTCGCACACCAATTGCCTATTTCGCTTATCCCTCTAGCAATAAATAGGACCCGAACCGGACGGCTAGCTCTCAATACCGTGAACATCACGATTAACCTCGTATTTCAGGCCTCGTTCATCCCTTAATAGGAATCCATAATCAACCAAATACCGCCTCAACACGGCATAATCAGGATAGAGCTGTGAAAGCACACGATTAACCTGAAGCTCCGTATAACTTGTATTTAATTCAAAGAAAGAGACGGCCCATAGCAGCATGATTCTTTTATAGCTTTCCTTTTTTGGAATTGAAACCAGCTCGCCATTCTTGAGAAATCGTTTTTTAAAGTCTATTAGCTCATCCATTCACATCCTCCATTTCATACGCATCTAATACTAAAAATGCATACGCTTTAGGTCATCGCATTCGGCTTCTTTATTCGAACTAAACTCGAACTAATCTAAATTATTTGCTCAAACACTCTTCGAAAGCTCGTTTTTCACTCTGAGTAAAATGCCCTTCCCAGTCAGTCCACGAACAGGAAGGCAACTCACAACGAGCGGAGTCGAAGCCCCCTGCCGTCGGTCGCTCAAAATGCACGATAACCTTTTCGATATCGCCATCTGTAATCAGGTCAGAATGAATGACCTCGGTACCGTCTTCGAATGTCATATACGGGTACATCACGTAAACCACCTCGCAATCGTAAGTCCAGTTTAGCATCAAGCTATTTCGCCAAAGACAGCAAGCCCCCCTTGATGAGTTGATGGTATCTGTTAAATGTCACGTACGATTCACATCTGGTGGGTACCCTGATGGCTACACGAAACGGAGCAGATTTACACCGGGAGGACCCCGTATGACAACCAAGTACACCGACGCGCCGCGCACGCGCGTCATGACACCGGCCGCGCTCAACAACGGCGTGCACGAGAACCATTCCATCGGACAGACCATGGCCATCGCGCCCAAAAAGGGCCTGTTCGACGACATTTCCATTCCTCAGATCATCGCCGGCGCCGCAGCCGCTGCCACAAGCGTCGCGCTTGCTTCCAAGATTGGCATCGCCGGTTCAGTAATCGGCGCCGCCGTGAGCTCGGTCATCACCGTTGTGTCCTCGCAGGTCTACCGTCACTTTATCTCTGCCAGTGCCGAAGCCCTCAAAGGCACGCACGCCGCCGTCGACTACCCCGCCGGCGCCTATGAGCCCGTTGAGTTTAATGCCGAGGAGCACTTGGGCGGCGCCGCGACTACGCAGGAGATGCGCCAGATTGCGGGGCGCGCGACCACGGCGCGCGTCGCTCCCGACAGCCTGCGCGCCAAGGCGGCGGCAGAGCGCAGCCAGACGCAAAAGAAGGTCATCGTCTTCTCGATCGCCATCGCCATCGTCGCGGTCATCGCCTGCGCCGGCGCCATCCTTATCACCACCGCCGGTGAGGGTCTAGGCGAGCGCCCCGAGCCGATTCTGTCGTCGCGCACGACCGAGCACGACGCGGACAGCACTGGTCAATCGCAAAGCCAGCAGGACGACTCGCAGGGCACCTCCGCATCCACCGACTCGTCCTCGAACACCCCCGATCAGTCGCAGGGCGCCGATTCTTCTGTGAACAACAACGGTACGCAATCCGGCACAACCGACTCAAGCCAAACGACTGACGGCTCTCAACCGAGCACGGGCGACCAGACGAGCGACACCACGTCGGGAACGGGCTCAGCAGACAGCAGCAACACCAGCAACTCGAACAGCTCGAGTGGAACCGCGTCCGGCACGGCATCTGACAGCTCGAGCCAAGGCACGGCATCGGGCAACTAAGCACGTTTGCCCCTCATAGATAATCGACCTGTATAACGGGCGCGAACCGGCAACGGTCGCGCCCGTTTGCCTTGGGCGCCGAGGTAGCAAGCCCCGCGCGATGGTAAGATGCTTTGGTGTGTAAAGAGGAGATTTGCCATGAGCAAGACAATAGTTAAGCCCACGCTATCGCTGGGCAACCACATCTATCTGTATCGTCTGCTGCGTGATGCGATTGGGTGCGGCAAGCAAACGTTTATGACGCAGGTCGAGGAGGCGCTCGTTGCTGGTGACATGGCCGCTTATGACCTGGGCTTCAAGTCCACGCGCGAGCTGCTCGAGGAGCTCGACGACTGCATAAGGCTGACCGTCTTTAAGGGCGGTCGCCTGTATGCCACGCTCATCGCCAACGAGGCCTGGGATGCCGCCCTTGCCAAGGGCGAGGACAAGCCCAAGGCTGCCAAGGGTGCCAAGCAGTCCTACAAAAAGAAAAAGCGCGGCGAGAAGGACCTCAAGGCCGTGCGCCCCAAGCACGTTAAGCGCGCCGAGCCCGAGCCCGTGGCCGAAGTCGCTCCGGAGCCCGAGCCCGAGGCAGAGATCGAAGTCGCTATTGAGGTAACGGCAGAAGCCGACACCGAAATCACCGCCACGACCGATCCCGAAGTCATATCCGAGCAGGAAGCCACTGCGGAGCTCAACGAAGCTCCCAAGTCGACAACCGAAGAAGCCGCTGACCAGCCCGAAACGCCTGCGTTCCAAAACAGCGATGTCTTTGGCGACGAGACCGAGGACGATCAGCCCGACGAGCCCGACGATCAAGGCGCTACCGAGTCGGCGCCGGAGCCCGAGACGCCGCAGCCCGCCATCTCGCTCACGGTCGTCTATGACCCCGAGAACGCAAACGCCGGCATCACCACCATGGCATCCACACCCATCGAGGCAAAGTCGAGCGTCGAGAACGAGAACGCGACGCAGGTTGAGGTTGAAGCTGCAGCTGCAGACGCGCCCGTCACCGTGAAGCCCGCAGATTCCACGATCAAGCCGAAAACGACGCTGGAGCCCGCACCCGTCATCGAATCCATGCCCGCCTCTGCTTGCGACCAAATTCCCGCGCCGGCACCGGCTTCGGTACCCGCAGCGGCCCCAACCCCCGCACCTGCAGCGCCCGCCATCCCCAAGGACTTCCCCGTCGATTTCGCAACCGAGGTCTTCTGCCCCGGCCCATTGCTACACCAGCTGTCAACCTATCTCCCCTACGGCGCCGACACCCTCGGCATTGTCGGCGAGTACTACTGGATCGCCCGCGAGCGCGGTACCATCGAGGCCGCGCGAAACCGCGCAAACTTCCCCCTGTGCTACACGCAGGCCGGCGAGCGCCGCGAGGTTACCGTGCGCATCCGCCGCAACACCACCGGCGGTCTCGGAGCCGCCTGGGCCATCGACAAGGTCGAAGCCCCGGTCGAGTAAAAAACGGCCTCGGATAGCCAATTGACCATCCGAGGCCGTTTGAATTCAGGCCTTTTAGTTGTCATCGGTGCATATAGACACCAGAGAAGCAAGCTCATCCTCAAGTTGCGGAGCAAAGTATCTAAAAGAAACCTGCGCTCCAGTCGGTATCGACTCAATCATATTCGCAGCATTATCTGAAACTCGGTACGATGCAGTTTCACCTGTCTTCAAATCCTCTATTGAGCAGACAGCGTCTTCAGCATCAATCGACCTAAGCACGCCTTTTCCTTGTAACATCACATCGGCATGCCCGCCAGCTATTTCTAATGAACCTGAGTCTGTCGCAGTCACTTCTCCGGAACCTCCGCGCGATATCTCTTCCTTTGTTGAACAGCCCACCAATGAAGCCATCAGCACCAAAGACAGAGCTAGACGAATCGCCCTACTTCGAAAAAGTCGTTCCATAAGTCCACGCATAATAGCTCTGATCATACTTCAGGAAGGATAAAGATGAATTCCAGCCGTCCGCTATGCCAATCATCTGCCTTGTCTCTCCAGTTTTCTTACCAGTAAGTGTGGCGTAAGCCTCCGCTGTTACAGAATGGGCTGATCCGTTGTACAAACTCGCATGTAAAACATTCGGTCTATTAGAGTTAATCTCATTTTGAATGCTCGCGATAGCCGGAGAGGAGACAGTGCGGGCGATAAGAGTACTTCCTCTGCTTGCGCAGTAATTTGTAAACCCCGTTGCACAGGTTGATATCGGCGTTCCACCCAAAACAACGCCGGGAACAGTCTGTTCTTCATCGGAAAGAGCATGGGTATTGGTGTAATTCCATATCTGCATATATTGCGAAGGGTCGCTATATAAATTGGCAATGCCATACAGTTCCGCAACGTTCGAAAAAGCTGTCACCATACAAGCATAGTGGGCGGTAAGCCTCTTAATCTCGCTTTCATCATATGACATAAACTGAGAAATGGAACGAAATCCAGATACTGTGTAATCCTGCATTTGAGTTGCGTAAATTACAACATCGTTCCAGCTTGAAGGTTTATTCGATAAAACGACAGGCCGTCCTTCTATGGAAACAGCCGGGATTGTTCTTCCGCAATTTGTTGTTATTGAACCGTCCAAAGATTGCACGCCGAATTCGAATGGATTGATCATTACGACTGGGTTATTGAAAGAATAAGACTCGACACCAAGATCTCCTCCCCGATCCATAGGGCTGACTAAGCCGTCTCCAAAACGATATCCCGTAAGTATTTCATCATCTGAAGCATCTAAAACCAAATAGCCCGCGGCTCTATTGGATGTCACAACCGGAACAATGTAACCAAGCGGGGACCCATCAACATCTACAAAAGGAATAGGGTCAGAAGGCGTATACGAATAGCCGAGGAGTCCCTTTATATATTTATCGGCAAGCTCTTGCGCAATTTCAGAAGTAAATTGTATCTGCTCACCATCAATATTGCCCGTCGAAGCAAAAACCTCTTTCGGACGTGCGGCTAAGGCGACAATTGAAGACGCGACAAGTTGCAGAAAACGACGACGCGAAAGCATATGTTCTTCTTTCTAGAGAAGCGACTTATAAGGTACTCCTATTCTATAATCTTTTTTGTAACGTTACAGCACTGGTTATATTTCAATTCGATTTGCTTATGTCCTTGCAACCCAATGCGTCTTTACGTTTTAAACGGAATTAGAAAATCACTCATAGCAAAAACGGGCTTTAATCCCAAAGAGATGACTTTGATTATGAATCAAACCAGCAGCCAGGGCATAGCTGCAGTGCAATTGCTACAAGAAAGGCCGCCCTTGGAGGCGGCCTTTCTACTTGCTACTAGTCGCGCGTCAGCTTACGGTGAATACGATGCGGCTGGGCCGCGTCCTCGCCCAGGCGCTTGATGCGGTTGGCCTGATAGGCCTCGAAGTTGCCCTCGAACCAATACCAGTTGCCCGGATTCTCGTCGGTGCCCTCCCACGCCAGAATGTGCGTGGCGACGCGGTCCAGGAACATACGGTCGTGGCTAATGACCACCGAGCAGCCCGGGAACTCGAGCAGCGCCGCCTCGAGCGAGGACAGCGTCTCGACGTCGAGGTCGTTCGTGGGCTCGTCGAGGAGCAGCAGGTTGCCGCCCTGCTTGAGCGTAAGCGCCAAGTTCAGACGGTTGCGCTCGCCACCGGAGAGCACACCAGCGCGCTTCTGCTGGTCCTGGCCCTTAAAGCCAAAGCTCGCCACATACGCGCGACTCGGAACCTCGGTCTCGCCGACCATCATGTGGTCCAGACCGTCCGAGACGACCTCCCACAGGTTCTTATCGGGGTCGATGCCGGAACGGTTCTGGTCGACGTAAGAAATCTTGACGGTCTCGCCCACCTCGAGCTCGCCCGAAGTCAGCGGCTCCAGACCCACGATGGTCTTGAAGAGCGTAGTCTTACCCACGCCGTTGGGGCCGATGACGCCCACGATGCCGTTGCGCGGCAGGGTGAACGAAAGGTCGTCGATGAGCACGCGGCCATCGAACTCCTTGTGCAGATGATGGGCCTCGAGCACCTTGTTGCCCAGACGCGGGCCCACAGGGATGCGGATATCGGTCCAGTCGAGTTTCTGACTTGCGCGGGCCTCGGCCTCCATCTCCTCGTAGCGAGCCAGACGGGCCTTGTTCTTGGCCTGACGGGCCTTGGGCGAGCTGCGTACCCACTCGAGCTCGGCCTCCATGCGCTTGGCGAGCTTGGCATCGCGGTTGCCCTGCGCCTCGATACGCGCGGCCTTGGTCTCCAGATACGTGGAGTAGTTGCCCTTGTAGGGATAAAGGTGACCGCGGTCGACCTCGCAGATCCACTCGGCAACGTTATCCAGGAAGTAGCGATCGTGCGTGACGGCAAGCACCGCGCCCTGATAGTTGTGCAGGAAGTGCTCGAGCCACAGGATCGACTCGGCATCCAGGTGGTTCGCGGGCTCGTCGAGCAGCAGCAGGTCGGGAGCCTCGAGCAGCAGCTTGCACAGGGCCACGCGGCGGCGCTCGCCGCCAGAGAGCACGTTGACCGGCATGTCGGAATCGGGCAGCTGCAGGGCGTCCATGGCCTGGCCGAGCTTGGAATCGATATCCCAGCCGTCGGCGGCGTCGATCTCGTCCTGGAGCTTGCCCATCTCGGCCATGAGGGCATCCATGTCGCAATCCGGGTCGCACATCTCCTCGCCGATCTTATTGAAGCGATCGACCTTAGCGATCATGTCGCCAAATGCCATGCGCACGTTCTCGATGACGGTCTTGTCGTCGTCGAGCGGCGGCTCCTGCTGCAGGATGCCCACGGTGTAGCCGGGGGTGAGCCTGGCATCGCCGTTGGAGACTTCCTCGATGCCGGCCATGATCTTGAGCAGGGTCGACTTGCCCATACCGTTGGGGCCCACGACGCCGATCTTGGCACCGGGGTAGAAGCTCAGTGTCACGTCGTCAAGGATCACCTTGTCGCCATGGGCCTTGCGAGCCTGATACATCTGGTAGATAAACTCCGCCATTGTCCTATTTTACCTTTCTGACCTGCCGTTTTCCTATTCTTGTTTCGCTTTAGTGGAAACGAAATGAGGAAATCAGCTCTGAAACGTAACGAAAAGGGGCATGGTTGCCCACGCCCCCTAATACTACCTGGGAAAAGTCCCCCAGAACACACTATGAACTGCGTACGCTAGTTTTCCGCAACCTTAGCGAGCGGCTCGCTGCGATTTGCGCCACAGCAGATACGAGTAGACGTAGACGGCTCCGACCGAACCAAACGCCAGAACCGCAATCACCGCGGCGACGACTTCACTCGAAAGCACGCTGCCTGCCACGCCCATCACAATCAGGCCAATACCCAGCACCATAAAGCAGGCGCCGCCAAAACGCTGCGTACGGCGCCAGTTCTCGGGATCGGCAAGTGCCCAAGGTGTCTTGATACCGAGCGTATAGTTCTGCTTTACGCGCGGTAAGTAGTTGCCCATACCAATAAAGAGCAAGCCGATAGCGCCTGATACCAGCAAATTGACCGTTCCTACCACCGGCACGATGCCCCACACCGTTAGCTCCCCCAGCCAGCTTATGGCACACATGAGCAGCGTGAAGGCGATTACGAAGCCCTGATAGAACTTACCCGAGGTCCGATACGCCTCGCCCTTGGGGTCAATGCGTGGCACGACGTAGAACATCGCGAGAAGTGCCAGAGGCAACACGCCGAGCGCGGAGGCCATCCAGCTAGGGCCCCAACCGTCGACGGCGCCATTCGCGCCCCAGTGCGTGGGAATCTGCGCCGGCAGGCTCGGCATCACTATCAGATGCGCTGCGACATTGGCAACGCACAGAGCGACCAGTGCAATCCACACGCGCGACGATACCCCCGTGGCGTGAATGCCCTTGTTTTCGTTATTCATCCTTATCACCTTCAGTGTTTGTAAAGCCCATAAACCAGCCAATCAAGTCCTGCATGACGGTGGTATTTAAGCTGTAAACGATGTTTTGGCCATGGCGCTCATCGGTCACCAGCCCGGCGTTTTTAAGCGTTGCCAGATGATGGCTGAGCGACGGTTTGCTTATGTCGAAATGCTCGGCGAGCTCCCCCGCCGTGCAATTGCCCTCGCGCAGCAGTTCTAAAATGCGCCGCCGCGTTGGATCCGCCAGCGCCTTAAAACCTTCTCCCGGCATAGAACCTCCTCTCGCTATCTCTCGCAACGTGCACACTATACTCGATATTTAGATGTTTGTCTAATTATCTAATAGCAATGTTATGTATAGAACATTCGTTCGTTTTTAGATACAATGGGTCCAGAAGCAGATGGGCCAGCTCCCTCTTCCCAAGAAGGAGATGGACTATGAGTATTAACGATGTCCTGACGTTGTTGTTGCTTGTAATCGCGGCTGTGGAGCTCGGCATCCACATTGGAGGTCGAATGAAATAGCCGCCCCCGCGTAATGCGAAGACGGCCACTTCTCACGCTACAAACGTGTTTGGGAGTTGGCCAACCCGCTGCAACGGGTGCCATCTGCTTCATCTTATGCGAATCACTGCCTCATTTCAACAAGCCCCTAGGGCTCAAATGGAATCGCGATAATACCTATAATGGCGATAGCTAAAACACGATTCGCTTCCCCATCGGAGGATGTCTATGACCGAAACCACAGCCGCAACTCCCAACGAGACGCGCGATGCCAAGCTCGAGATCATCATGGGCCGCGAGGCACTCGACAAGCTCGCCGATGCCACGGTGCTGGTACTCGGCTGCGGAGGTGTGGGCTCCAACTGCTGCGAGGCACTCGCCCGCGGCGGCATTGGTCATTTTGTAATTCTGGACAAGGACATCATCGCGCCCAGCAATATCAATCGCCAGTCCATCGCCTTTCACAGCACCGTCGGCAAGCGCAAGGTCGATGTTATGGAAGCCATGATCCACGATATCAATCCCGCCACCACCGTCATCAAGCGAACTGAATATCTGCTGAGCGACAATATCGACGAGTTCTTTACGAGCGTTTTTGAGCAGACGGGCGGCAAGCTCGACTACGTCGTCGACGCCATCGACACCATCTCGGCCAAGCTCACCATTGCCAAATATGCTCAAGATCACGACATTCGTTTGGTTAGCTCTATGGGCGGGGCCAACAAGCTGCATCCCGAATGCTTGCGTTTTGCCGATATCTTTGACACCGTGCGCGACCCCATGAGCCGCATTATGCGCAAAGAATGTAAGAAGCGCGGAATCAAGAGCCTGCACGTGCTGTTTAGCTGTGAGGAATCGGTTAAAACCCAACCCCGCGACCCGTCCAACATCCACGAGCGTACCGAGTTGGGTACCGCCAGCTTTATGCCGCCCATCATGGGTCAGATGATTGCCGGCGAGGTTATCCGCCAGATCAGCGGGCGCGGGTGCGAGCGCGTGCGCGCCGACGGCCAGCGCTTGGACTAGCAGGATGCCCTGCGATGGAACCGCGATTCTTTGACACGCATTGTCATCTTGATTTGATGCTCAGCCCCGATGCTGCAGCCAGTGAGTCGGCGGCGTTGGGTCTGGGGCTCTTTGACTGCGGGGTCGACCCACGCGACTTCGCGGCAGCAAAAAAGCGGGCCAGCCGATACCCAAACATTATCGCGGGCGCCGGCCTCCATCCCTGGTGGCTCGCCGACGGCCGCTGCGGTCCTGCCGAAGTCAATCTGCTTTGCGAAGTTGCTGACCAAGAGCGCTATATCGGCGAGGTAGGACTCGACTTTTCCGCGCGCTTTGCCGGAAGCGAACCGCTTCAAATACAGGCACTTGACCGTCTCTGCGATGCACTCGTGCAGTACCCTCTCGCCGGGCGCGTGATATCAATTCACGCTGTTCGTTCGGCAGGAACCGTACTGGACGCCCTTGAGTCATATGGATTACTCACCCCAAGCCCCAACTCCCCCGCCATCATCTTCCACTGGTTTAGCGGCACCTCGAACGAGTTTGACCGTGCGCGAAACGCAGGCTGCTATTTTTCCGTGAACGAGCGGATGCTCGCTACCAAGCGCGGTCGTGAATACGCCCGACAGATCCCACTCGACCGTCTGCTGCTCGAAACCGACGCTCCAGCCGAAGCGCAAGCAGATATAAACGCACGGCAGCTCATCACATCGCTAAAAAGCGTCTCCCGGCACATCGCCGAACTTAAAAACTGCGCCGCGGAGGGCGTCGAATCGATCGTTTTGGCAAATTCGCGCTCCATATTTGACTTCCAATGACCCCGGTGGGCAAAAAACACCAAATATGAGTACTGTTGCAATGCTAGTAGCATTATTTTGCGACAAATGAACGCCTAGATAATGCACAGCCGTTCATTATCTAGGCGTTTTAGCATGGCTAAAGCCGTTTAAAACAGGCTTTTATCGCTCCCAGGCACTCAGCTAGGGCCTCAAAGGCTTGATTTTGCTGTTACTAAAATAGTTACAGTACTCATATTTGGCATTTTTTGCCCACAGGGTGGTAGCGCACAGAGATGTGGTGTAAGAGGCGGGGCATGCCCCGCCTCTGGCCTT
>CABUTH010000041.1 GCA_902494465.1 uncultured Collinsella sp. | reverse complement strand
TGTTCCTTGGCTTTGGGCTCATCCACACAGCCGTGGCATACATCTTATATATGCAGGGTCAGTCCATGGGGCTCGAGACATCGAAAGTTCCCGTCGTAATGTCTTTCGAGACGGTCGTCACCGTACTGGTGGGCATTGGTGTCTATGCCGAGCCCGCCGGTGCGATCAAGGTTCTGGGCATTGTGCTGGTGCTCGCGTCCATCCTGATCATGAACACCGACTTCTCCAAGCTGCGCAACAGTGTGTTTGTCGGTCATGTCATTGAGAGCATGACCTTTAAGCCCAATGCGTGGTGGACCGAAAAATCACAGGACATGGATCTGTTTAAGGAGCGCACTGGCATCGCGCTGGAGCCCACCGTGCAGGAAAGCCCCTGGTACTTCGTGCGATAAGGGATTGGCGCGGCGTCTGATCGGGCACCGCCTGGCCAGCGCCGACCTGCCCTGCGCCAACGTTACGAGTACGTTAAACCCGTCAACGGTCGTTTTTCACCCGCGAACGGTCTTTATACTAATTAGCAATATCCGCAACGTATAAGACATTATAATGACCATAATGAAAAGGAGGAGGCAAGATGAATCAGATCATTCTCGCATCTCATGGCGGCCTGGCCGCAGGCGCCAAAGACACGCTCGAGATGGTTCTCGGCGACGTGTCGAACGTCCACGTTGTGTCGCTTGCTCGTGACGACAAAGAGCCCATCACCAATAAGGTGGACGCCATGATTGCCACGTTCAACGCGGACGACACCGTCTATGTGCTGACCGATATGCTCGGCAGCTCGGTCAACAACAACATGGTCGAGCTTTCCAAGAACGGCACGAAGTTCACGGTTGTCAGCGGTTTCAACATCCCGCTGGCGCTCACGCTCGCTATGAGCCCCGTCCCCGTCAAGGGTGCCGAGCTCGCGGCCCTCATCAACGAGGCTCGCGCCGGTCTGACCAACCCCAACGCACCGGTCGAGGTCGCCGCGGCTCCCGCCAAGAAGACCAAGGCGTCCCGTCACAGCTCCGGCCCCGCCAAGATCGTCCTCGCACGTCTTGACTACCGTCTGCTGCACGGCCAGGTCGTCTTTACCTGGACCACCAAGGTTCAGGCCGAGCGCATCATCGTCGTCGACAACGCTGCCGCCAACGATGACATCAAGAAGGGCGCTCTTAAGCTGGCCAAGCCCCAGGGCGTGCGCCTGAACGTCTTCACCGTCGAGCGTGCCCTCGCCAAGATGGACAAGCTCAACACCCTCGGCGAGCGCGTCATGTTCGTCTTTGGCAACACGGCCGAGATGCTGCAGTTCTGCCAGGGCTACAAGCTCGACGCCATCAACCTGGGCGCCACCGCCAACCACGACGGTGCCGATCAGGTCGGCGGCAAGGACAGCTCCGTCTTCCTCGACGCCACCCAGAAGGCCGACGTCAACCAGCTGCTCGACATGGGCATCAAGCTCTACGTCCAGCAGACCCCTACGTATCAGAGCGTCGACATCGACGCCAAGCTGTAATCAACCAGGCTTTTGCCTGACTGAAAGGAGAAGGGTATGAATACGTTCATCAGTGCGGTGCTCGTCGGCCTCGTCGGCGTGTTCTGCATGTGGGACTCCCGCCTGCTCGGTCGTCTTAACTTCGAGCAGCCCCTCGTTGGCGCCACGCTCGTCGGTCTGCTGCTGGGCGATGTGCCCACCGGCCTTGCCGTCGGTGCCGCCGTCGAGCTCGTGTCCATGGGCCTGGTGCAGGTTGGCGCCGCCGTTCCACCCGATATGGTCCTGGGCGGCATCGTGGCCGCTGCCTTTGCGTGCCTGACCGATGCTTCCGCCGAGACCGCCATGACGATCGCCATCCCGGTCGCCGTCCTGGGTCAGCTCCTCGGCATCGTGTTCCGTTCCATCATCGCCGCTCTCACCCATGTGGCAGACAGCGCGATCGATAACGGAAAGTTCAAGACTGCCTACCGTATGCACATCTGCGCCGGCTCCGGTCTGTACGCCGTCATGTACTTCCTGCCGATCTTCCTCGCCGTCTTTGTTGGCACCGACCTGGTTCAGGCCATCGTCAACATGGTTCCCGAGTGGCTGTCCACTGGTCTTAACGTTTCGACCAAGATCATGACCGCCTACGGCTTGGCCCTGCTGCTCACCATGATGATCAAGAAGGGTATGACTCCGTTCCTGTTCATCGGTTTCCTGCTCGCCGCTTACCTCAACCTGTCCGTCATCGCGGTCGCTCTGATCGGTGTGTGCCTGGCTGTCGTCTTCATGGGCTTCAAGTTCAACGGTTCCCATGCAGCCGCCGGTGTCGATTCCGACTACGATCCGCTCGAAGACGACGAAGACTAAGGAGGAACACACTATGGCAACCGCAACCAAGGACGTGTCCCTGAACAAGAAGGTCAGCCAGTTCTTCTGGCGCTCCTGGGCCATCCAGGCCTCTTGGAACTACGAGCGTCAGATGAACATGGGCTTCCTCTACGGCATGGTTCCCACGCTCGATCGCCTCTATCCGGACGAGTCCGACCCCAAGCAGCTCGCTGCTAAGAAAGAGGCTTACCACCGTCACATGGCGTTCTACAACTGCACCCCGCAGACGAGCGCTTTCATCCTGGGCCTCTCCGCCTCCATGGAGGAAGAGTACGCCAAGGATCCCGAGAACTTCGATCCCGATTCGATCAACGCGGTCAAGACCTCCCTCATGGGTCCGCTTTCCGGCATCGGTGACTCCTTCTTCCAGGGCACCATCCGCGTTATCGCCTTTGGCCTGGGCGTTCAGCTGGCTCAGCAGGGCTCCATCATGGGCCCGATCCTGGCCATGCTCATTTCCATCGTGCCCTCCGTGCTGATCACTTGGTTCGCAGCCAAGATGGGCTATCAGGGCGGTCACGAGTACCTGAGCAAGCTTCAGGGCGGCGACCTCATGGAGAAGCTCATGTATGTCTGCGGCATCGTGGGTCTTATGTCCGTGGGCGGCATGATCGCTACGCTGATCGGCGCCACCACCCCGCTGCAGTTCGCTGAGGGCACCGTCGTTATCCAGGACATCCTGGACGGCATGATGCCTCAGATGATCTCCCTCGGCCTCACCGGCCTTATGTACTGGCTCATCAAGAAGAACGTCAACACCGGTTGGCTTCTCGTGATCGCCATCGTGGGCGGCATCGCCCTCTCCGCGGCCGGCATCCTGGCCTAGTCGCGACCAAGCGCCTAACCGCTTTCCCCCGGGGGCCTGCCTGGCATCCCATACCCCAGGCAGGCTTCCATCCCTATACGTGACAAAGGGCAGTCCCTTTGTCACATCCTCAACGGGCCGGCGACTCGGTCCAAATCACGGTAACCCTGCGTGCGCCCGGCAATGTGGCGCCGCAAAAAATCGAAAGGAATGTGTCAGATGTACGAGATCGACCTTAACCTCCCTAAGCAGATCGTCGCTGACGTCCTGTCCAACCACGAGATCCACAGCGTCGCCTTCGTCGGCTGTGGTGCTTCCATGTCCGACCTGTACCCCGCCAAGTACTTCCTGGCCAACAACACGGACAAGCTGAACGTTCAGATCTTCACCGCTAACGAGTTCAACTACGACACGCCTTCTTGGGTCAACGAGCACACCTTCGTGATCACCTGCTCCCTCGGTGGCTCCACGCCCGAGACCGTCGAGGCCAACAAGACCGCCAAGAAGCACAACTGCCCGGTCGTTTCCCTCACCAACAAGGCTGGCTCCGCTCTGACCGTCGACGCCGACCACGTCATCGTCCACGGCTTCCACGCCAACTATGCTGCCAAGTGCGAGAAGCCCGGCTACGCCATCGCTCTTGCTGTCGAGATCCTTCAGCAGACCGAGGGCTATGACCACTACGAGGACATGATCACCGGCCTCACCAACGTCTTCGATCTCTGCGAGAACGCCGCTCAGCACTGCAAGAAGCTCGCCAAGAAGTTCGCCGAGGACTTCAAGGACGACAAGATGATCTACTTCATGGCTTCCGGTGCCTCCGAGAAGATGGCTTATTCTCACGCCGCCTTCCTGTTCACCGAGATGCAGTGGATCGACGCCGCCGCCTACAACACCGGCGAGTACTTCCACGGCCCGTTCGAGGTTTCCACCGAGGGTAAGCCCTACGTCTTCTTCATGTCCGATGGTGCCACCCGTCCGATGGACGCCCGCGCCCTCACCTTCCTTGAGCGCATGGGCGCCAAGGTCGCTCTGATCGACTCCAAGGACTACGGCCTGGCTGACGCCGTGCCCGCGAGCGTCGTCACCTACTTCAACCCGCTGCTGCACCTCGCCGTTATGCGCGAGTACGGCAACCAGATCGCCGAGGCCCGTCAGCACCCGCTGACCATGCGTCGCTACATGTGGAAGCTTTCCTACTAATCACAAGTAAGTAGACCTTACGGGTTGATTGAGAGGGGATGGGGTTTGCGCCCCATCCCCTTTTTTGCTCTGGGGAGGGCGTGTCTGTCGTGTCGCAAAACCCCAGATAAAACCTACCAAAATAAACCTGTCCCTTTTTGGCAGGTGGGAGGAGATGCGTATGATCAAGGCAGTGCTGTTTGATATGGACGGCGTGCTGGTCGATACCGAGTGGTTCTACAACCGTCGTCGCGTAGCGTTTATGGAAGAGAAGGGGTTCCACTTTGACGAGATTCCCGATCTTTCGGGGTCTAACGAGCCTGCCATTTGGGAGGCGCTGGTGCCCGACGATGTTGAGCTGCGCGAGCGCCTGCGCGTGGAGTACAAGCAGGTTTATAGCCCGGACCATCCCGTTCCGTATGCCGAGCTGCTCAACGAGCAGGCGGAGCCGGTGATGCGTGAGCTGCACGAGCGCGGCGTGAAGTGCGCCATCGCGAGCTCGTCCTATCGCGAGCTTATTGACGAGCTGGTGGAGATTGCCGGTATCGCCGACGTGCTGGACTACACCATCAGTGGTCACGAGTGCAGCGCGTTTAAGCCCGACCCCGAGATCTACCTGCGCGCCATGGAGGCGCTGGGGGTGGAGCCTGCCGAGTGCCTGGTTATCGAGGATTCGCCTTTGGGCATCGAGGCCGGCAAGCGCTCCGGCGCCCGCGTCCTGGCGCTGCGTCCGCACGAGGGTGTCAATCTGGATCAGTCCGCCGCCGACGTTGTCATCGACAACCTGACCGACATTTTGGCCGCTTTGTAGTGTCAATCCGCCGCGAGAAGCACGGGTTCAAACGTTTTTTGCGGTGGACTGGCTCAATTTGGTTTCGATTTTGATCCGTTTGGCTTCGATTCGGGCTAAGTGAGTAGACTTTTTGGCGCAGGCCGAGCACAATGCATATCTTCCTTTGTAAAACCGCAGGTCCCAGAGGTGGCTGTTTTGGGTGTGCTCGGCAGATCGTAAAAAGTCTACTCACTTGGAATTTTGCCCTTTGGTCGTGGGGGTTGCTGGTCCCGTTTTGGTTGTCGAGGGAGGGTGAATTGAAACGCCCCCTCACGCTCCATGCTACAATCGCGGACATGCCCCACAACTACATCTGCCTTCGAAAGGAGCCTACGTGGCGAACGCCATCGATCAGCTCACGGACCGAGTGCTCGTGCTCGGCCGCCTCACCATCGTTCGCCGTGCCATTACTGCCGTGGCGGTCACCATTTCTGCCGTTCTCCAGACATTTCTGATCCAGGCGTTCATTCAACCCGCCGACCTGCTTCCGAGCGGTCTCACCGGCGTCGCGGTCCTACTCGATCGCGTTACCTCGCTCGGCGGCGTCCACATCGACATCTCGCTCGGTATGCTCGCGCTCAACATCCCCGTGGCACTCTTATGCTGGAGCGGCATTAGCAAGCGCTTCGTCATCTTCTCGATGATGCAGGTCGTGCTCTCATCGCTGTTCCTCAACATCTTTCACTTTGCTCCGTTTTTGGGCGACAAGATCATGCTCATCATTTTTGGCGGCGTGGTCTCGGGTCTGGGCGCTGCCATCGCGCTAAAGTCCGGCGCATCCACCGGCGGCACCGACTTTATCGCGCTGTGGGTCTCCAACCACACGGGCAAGACTATCTGGGGCGTCATCTTTGGTTTCAACTGCTTTATCCTGGCGATCTTTGGCTTTATGTTTGGCTGGGACAATGCGGCGTACTCCATCGTGTTCCAGTTTATTTCGACCAAGACCATCGACAGTTTCTATCGTCGCTACGACCGCGTGACGCTGCAGATCACGACGCGCAAGGCGGACGAGGTCATGACCGCCTATGTTGACCATTTTCAGCACGGCATTAGCTGCGCCGAGGTCATTGGCGGATACAGCCGCGAGAAGATGTACCTGCTGCACGCCGTTGTATCGACCTACGAGAGCCAGGACATTATCAAGCTGGTGTGCGACATTGATCCCGGCGCCGTGATCAACGTGTTCCACACGCTCAACTTTGTGGGCGGCTGGTGGGGCGGTCATGTCGACGAGCCCATGCCCACGGCCGTTCCCGATCCCGACAAGCCCGCACGCATGGCCAGCAGGCAGGCGCGCCTCAGCGAGCAGGATAGCCTGCAGCAGGACGACGGCAAGTAAGGATTTGCTGTATGTGGTGTATCGTTTTATCAAACTGAGGTAACATATAAAAAGACGTTATATACGTATTAGTTATTTCGATATTTTGATAAAAGTGATCAGACATGCCTGCGCCCAAAAATGCACCGCTTTACCAGCAGATTTACGACGAAATTAAGGATGCGATCGAGAAAGGTGTTTATGCACCCAAGGAGCGTATTCCGTCCGAGCTTGAGCTAGCCGAGCAGTACGAGGTGAGCCGAATTACGGTGCGCCGCGCCGTCGAAGAGCTCTGCTCCGATGGCTACCTGGTTAAGCAACAGGGCCGCGGCACCTTTGTTTCCACGCCGCACATCAATCGCCAGTTCCACGCCTCGACGCTGCAGACGTTTACCGCGCTGTGTGCCGACAACGGCATGAAGGCGGGCGCACACGTGGTCGATCGTCAGATCGTTCCGGCGCGCCAAAATGAGATGGAATTCTTTGGTCTGCAGAAGGATGCGCTGCTGCTGCATATCAAGCGCGTGCGTACAGCCGACGGTGAGCCCATCTTTGAGGAGAACAATTTTGTGCCGTTTGACGCTTACCGTGAGCTGTTGACGGCCGATCTTGAGGACAAGTCGATTTTTGCCGAGGTCGAGCGTGTTGGCGGAACGCCGATTGTCTCGGTTGGCTACCGCACGGTCGAGGCCGTTCGCGCCAATGCCGAGCAGGCGGCTGAGCTGGGCATTGCTCCGCACGATCCGCTGCTCAACCTGCGTGCCGGCTTTATCGGCCCCAATGGCGAGCCGGTCCTGATGGGTAAGCAGTACTACGTGGGATCGCGCTACGTCATGGTGATGTAAGTTACGCGGTTTTACCAAACCGCGTAACGGCTCGACGCTGCGCCTTTGGTTCCGCCGTTCTGACGAACGGCGGACCGGTCGACGCTGCAAGCCCGCCAGAGCGGCAATCTACCTTTCAACTTCGGCGGCATGACCAGAAGGTCAATGCCGCCTCGTTTCAAGGCACCTTGCTCGCTCTGGCGGGCTTTCGCTGACTTTGCCAAAACATCGACTACCCATAGAATGAGCGTGGATAATCTCCCGTTTTTGGCTTGGTGACGGGCCCAAAGTGGGAGATTATCCACGCTCATCCGGAAAGTGTCCAAAAATCCACGCTCGTTCCTTTCGGATTGCGCCGCCCGTGGCCGGTAGCCGGGCGACGCCGGTCCGCGTGGCGGCGTATAATCGGCGGCAGATGACTTGGACGTTAGGAAACCATGACCGATAGCATGCAGCAGATGGCGCTCGACACGCTCGGCGCCTATTTTGGCTACACCTCGTTTCGCCCGGGACAGGACCGCATGGTCGATGCGATCCTTGCCGGTTGCGACGCGCTGGGTGTTATGCCCACGGGCGCCGGCAAGTCTATTTGCTACCAGGTGCCCGCGCTCATGCTGCCCGGCATCACCTTTGTGGTGAGTCCGTTGCTCTCGCTTATGGAGGACCAGACCCGTGCGTTGCTCGCGGCGGGTGCGCGCCCCAGCTATCTCAACTCCAGCCTTACTCCGGCCCAGCAAAACACCGTGCTCAAGCGGGCACGCGAGGGCCGCTACCAGCTTATGTACGTGGCGCCCGAGCGCCTGCTCGAGCCGCGCTTTTTAGCCTTTGCGCAGGAGGCCGCGGCGGACGGCGGCATCGGCGTGCCGCTCGTGGCCATTGACGAGGCCCACTGCGTAAGCCAATGGGGCCAGGATTTCCGCCCCGCCTACCTTCAGATTCGCGAGTTCATCGATTCCCTGCCGCAGCGCCCCATCGTGGCGGCCTTTACCGCTACGGCGACCGAGCGCGTGCGCGCGGACATTCAGCAGATGCTCGGCCTGCAAAACCCTGCGACGGTGGTGACGGGCTTCGATCGCAAGAACCTCTACTTTGGCTGCGAGGAGATGGGCGACAAGGCCAAGGCCGCGTGGGTGCGCGACTATGTGATCGCGCATTCGGGCGAGAGCGGCATCGTGTATTGCTCGACCCGCAAGACGGTCGATGCGCTGGCAGGTGAGCTTGCCGAGGCGCTGGGTCCCAGCGGCATTCGCGTTGGCCGCTACCATGCCGGTATGGGCAACGACGCCCGTCGCCAAAGCCAGCGCGCCTTTATCGACGACGATATTCAGGTGATGGTTGCCACCAACGCCTTTGGCATGGGCATCGACAAGCCCAACGTGCGCTACGTGATTCACAACAACGTGCCCGAGAGTATCGAGGCCTACTACCAGGAGGCTGGCCGCGCTGGCCGCGACGGCGACCCGGCCAGCTGCCACTTGCTGTGGAACGGTAACGATTTTCGCATGCGCCGCTTTCTGATCGACCGCGGCGATGCTGCCGATGAGGCACTCGACGACGAGCAGCGCGCGTGGGCGGTCCAGAATCGATATCGTCTGCTCAGCCAGATGGAGGGCTACTGCAATACCACCGGCTGCCTGCGCGAATACATGCTGCGCTACTTTGGCGACGAGGCCGCGGCCGAGCATGCCGCGGCCGGTACGGGCGGCACCGCCACGGACGAGGCCGAGGGCTGCGGCAACTGCAGCAACTGCCTCACGCAGTTCGAGGTCGAGGACGTCACCGATATGGCCCGCGCCGCCGTGCGCTATGTGGCCACGCGTCCCATGCGCTTTGGCAAGTCACTGATCGCCGACGTGCTCCACGGCGGCAACACCGAGCGCATTCGCCAGATGCATCTGGATGAGGACCGCGGCTACGGTGAGCTGTCGAGCGAATCGGTCGGGCGCATCAAGGACATCATCGGCCAGCTGTGCGGCCGCGGTTATCTGGCCACCTCGCAGGGGCAGTACCCGGTCGTGGGGCTGGGCCCGCGCGCCGGCGAGGTCGAGGACGAGGCGTTCGCCTTTACCGTCAAGCGTCGTGCGTCCAAGCGCAAGGCCTCGGCCCGTGCCCGCCGCGCGGTGGATCTGCTGCGTGAGGAGGCCGAGCTGGATCAGCGCCCGCGCGTGGGTGACGATGCCGAGCTGTTCGAGCGCCTGCGTGCCCTGCGCAAGGAGATTTCGACCGAGCTGGAGATGGCACCGTACATGGTCTTCTCCGACAAGGCTCTGCGCGGTCTGTGCCGTCTGCGCCCTCAGACGCGCGACGAGCTTATCCAGGTCAACGGCATCGGCGAGAAAAAGGCCGACGCCTTTGGCGAGCAGTTTATGGCGGCGATTGAAGAGTTTGTGTCCGAGCATGCACGGAATGGAGCATAACGATGGCATCCGACGATAAAACCGAGCGCACTGAGGTGTCCGCCGTGCCGCTGTACCAGCAGGTAATGGACGACCTAAAAGGCGAGATCGCGCGCGGCGTGTATGCATCCGGCTCGCGCATTCCTTCCGAGATGGAGCTCGCGAAGTACTACGGCGTGGGACGCATCACCGTGCGCCGCGCCATCGAGGAGCTGTCGCGCGCGGGGTATCTCAACCGCCAACAGGGGAGGGGCACGTTTGTGTGTGCGCCCAAGCTCAAGCGCAAGATTGTCCAGAAGGGTGACGTTCAGAGCTTTTCCGAGGGTTGCGCTGCCAACGACATGGTGGCCGGAGCACGTTTGGTGTCGCGCACGGTGGTTGCGGCGACGCGTGAGGACGCGGCGTTTTTTGGGGTGGAGCCCGGCTGCGAGCTCATCGTTGTCGAGCGCGTGCGCACGGCAGATGGCGTGCCCGTCATGCTCGAGAACAACGCCTTTGTGCTGGCCGACCATCCCTATCTGCAGACGCTTGCCGACAAGGACCTCACGGACAGTTCCATCTTTGCGCTCGTTGCCGAGCATTCGGGCCGCGCGCCGCTCAAGTCCGACCCCTGTACTGTGGAGATTGCGCTTGCCGATGCTCAGGCGGCCTCGCTGCTGGAGGTGCCGGTCGGCGAGCCGCTCTTCTATATGGAGGCGTACTTTACCGATGAGGACGAGCGGCCCTTGCTGCTCGGACGCCAAAAGATCGTGGGCTCGCGCTACGTGTTCGACATCTAACGTCCACAGATAGAACAATATAGAACAAGTTTGGTGAAATGACTTCACGGGCGTCGTCGTGCGTGCTATAAATAGGACAACATAGAACGACTGCAGGTACGAGCTGCAGTCGTTCAAAACCGCCACACAAGAAGGGGCATCACCATGAACGCACACGATCTGATTCAGGAAATCATCGAGCGCAAGGGCAAGATCGAGAATGTCTTTTGGATCGCCTGCGGCGGTTCGATGATCGACCTGATGCCGGCCAACGAGCTGCTCAAGCGCGAGGCAACCACGTTTACCTCGACGGTCTACACGGCACGCGAGTTTTGCCTGATGGCTCCCAAGAGTCTAGGGCCGAAGTCGCTCGTTATTGCCTGCAGCCACAGCGGCAACACGCAAGAGGTCGTCGACGGCTGCGAGATGGCGCTGGCGGCCGGTGCCGAGGTCGTTGCCCTCACCGACTGCGAGGGCTCCAAGATCGATAACGGCAAGTGGACCACCTGGGTCTATCCGTGGGGCGAGGGCGTGCCGCAGGCCGAGGTTCCGCAGGGCATCGGCGTCCTGATGGCTGCCGAGCTGCTTGACCAGCAGGAGGGTTACGAGGCACTCGCCGACATGTACGCCGGCCTTAAGCAGATGGATGCGCTGCTGCCCGCTGCCCGTGAGAAGGTCAATGCCGAGCTGGGCGATCGCTTTGCCGAGCTCTGCCAGCAGCATAAGTTCTTCTACATCCTGGGATCCGGCCCCAACTTTAGCCAGACCTACGCCATGGCGATCTGCTCGCTCATGGAGATGCAATGGCAGCACTGCTGCTACATCCACTCCGGCGAGTATTTCCACGGCCCGTTCGAGGCCACCGAGCCCGGCGTGTTCTACTTTGTGCAGCTTGGATCGGGCGAGTGCCGCCCCATGGAGGAGCGCGCGCTGGCGTTCCTCAACACGCACACCGATACGGTCATGGTGCTCGATGCGCTTGAGTACGGCGTGGGCGAGGTGCCCGCCAGCGTGCGTTCGTTCCTGGAGCCGATCTTCTTCTATGCGATGAGCTGCGAGCTGCGTGCCGCTCGCGGCAAGGTGTTCAACCACAGCCCCGAGGTTCGTCGCTACATGGGCATCGAGCAGTACTAGGTACCGGGAATTATCTTTTTTGACGGGGTCTGCGCTGCGCGCGGGCCCCGTTTTGCGTTGTGGCGGCCGGATTCGTGTCTGCGCGAAAATGAAGGTGAATGTTTTTCCGCGAAGTGAACGACCTGTTTTGAGCCCCTGAAGCATCCACACTTTTTGGCGGCAAAACCGCAGGAAAAACTCGACGAAACCGCAGGAAACAGCGCCTGAAAAAATGTCGATGCTTCGGGGGTCCAATTTTGCTCGTTCACTTCGCGGAAAAACATTCACCTTCGATTCGCAAGCGTGTCGTTTGAGTCAAAAAGCGGGCCGCGCCGGGGATTTCCGACGCAGCCCGCTTGGTATTGCGCTTAGATTCACGAGGTGTCGCGGCAACCGACGCTTACTTGGCGTCGTATGCCTCGGCTTCCCACCAGTCGAGCTGGGCGATGTTGTCGCGGATGTGCTGGCAGCTCTTGTGGAAGCCCTCGAGCTCATACTCGGAAAGGTCGAGCGTGTAGACCTCCTCGACGCCCTCGGCGCCGATCACGCACGGCAGGGAGGTGAAGATGCCCTCCTCGCCATACTGGCCGGTCATGAGCGTGGAGGCGGAAAGCACGGCGTGCTCGTTGTGCAGAACGGCGGCGCAGACGCGCGCGGCGGAGTTGGCGACGGCGTACTCGGTGCACTGCTTGCCCTGGTAGGTCACATAGCCGCCCTTGCGTGCAAGCTCCTCGACCTCCATGTGGTCGAAGGCGTACTTGTCGGGGTTCTCGGCCTGAAGCTCGTTGAGGCTCTTGCCGGCGATGGTTGCGGCCTTAAAGGCGGCCAGCTGGCTAAAGCCGTGCTCGCCGATCATGTAGGCGTCGATGGACTTGGGGCT